>NZ_JBSFPX010000041.1:0-41801 GCF_053588415.1 Mycobacterium sp. NPDC003449 | reverse complement strand
GCAGGAAGGCCACCCCGGCGGGGGTCAGCGTGACCGAGCGGGTGGTCCGGTCGATCAGATGCACCCCGAGTTCGTTCTCCAGTTGCTGGATCTGGCGACTCAGCGGAGGCTGGGTCATGTGCAGGCGTTCGGCGGCCCGGCCGAAATGTAATTCCTCTGCCACGGCGATGAAGCAGGACAGTCTCGACAGTGAGAACACCGGAGCAGAATAGCGGCAACCGCCCGGATAAATGCGCGAACCGCATGAATAGCGGGTACCAGCGGCGGGCCAAGCATCTAATCGCCATACCGCCGTCGGCGGTTCGGCTACTATCGGGGCGACTACCACCCAATGCTGCACCGAGACGTCGGAGGTGACAATGACCCGCCAATCAGACGCGGCCCGCGGCCCCGGCGCTGCGGCCGCACCCCCCTGCACGGTCGAGGAACGCCGCATCGGTGAGGTCAGCGTGGTGTCGGTGGCCGGAACACTGGACATGCTCACCGCCCCGCAACTGGAAGCCGCCATCGGCGCCGCGGCCAAGAGTTCACCCCAAGCCGTGGTGGCCGACCTGACCGCCGTGGAGTTCCTGGCCTCGGCCGGGATGGGCGTGCTGGTGGCCGCACACGGTGAACTCACCCCGGCCGTCCGGTTCGCCGTGGTCGCCGACGGGCCGGCCACCAGCCGGCCGCTCAAACTGGTGGGGATCACCGATGTGGTGGACCTGTTCGCCACCCTGGACGAAGCGCTGACCGCAGTCACGACATAGAACCGGCTGCGAGCGGGTAGTCAACAGGCGATATGACAGAGCCAGCGCATTCAGCCACCTTCACCAAGGCCGGGGTCACGGCCGCCCCGGAGCGCGCCGCGCAGGTGCGATACGAATTCTCCGACTGGTTACGCAGGCACTTCACCCTCGACGAGGTCAAGGCCAGCGACGTCGTGCTGGCGGTCAACGAGGCACTGGCGAACGCGGCCGAGTTCGCGTACCTGAGCGCGCCGCATCCGGGCCCGATGCATCTGTGCGCCGACTACGACGGGCACGCGGCGGTCCTGACCGTCGACGTCACCGACGAGGGCGTGTGGCGCAGCGCCGATCACGACATCGACAATCCGGCCCGTGGCCGCGGCATCCCCCTGATGCGAGCCCTCACCGACCGGGCGGTGATCGACTCGTCGCCCACCGGAACCCATGTGCGGTTGCAGTGGGACCACATTCACGCGGCTCAACCCCAGGACTGCGGCAGCCGCACCACCTGAACGAAGAACTGGTCGATCTGGCGGACCGCACTCATGAACTGGTCGAGGTCGACGGGTTTGGTGACGTAGGCGTTGGCGTGCAGTTTGTAGCTGCGCAGGATGTCCTCCTCGGCCGACGAGGTGGTGAGCACGACGACCGGGATGTGGCACAGGTTGCTGTCGGACTTGATCTGCTCCAGTAACTGCCGCCCGTCGTATTTGGGCAGGTTCAGGTCGAGCAGGATCAGATCCGGCCTCGGGGCGTTTTCGAAGGCGCCGCGCTGATAGAGGAAGTCCAAGCCCTCCTCGCCGTCGCGGGCCACGTGCAACGTGTTTTTGATCTTGTTGTGCTCGAAGGCTTCCCGGGTGATCAGTTCGTCACCGGGATCGTCCTCGACCAGCAGTACGTCGATGGCTCGGCCATCCGAGGGAGTTGTCATTCGGCGGTTCCTTCCGATCTGGCGGGCAGCGTGAACACGAAGCGGGTTCCGCCGGAGTAGGAGGTGTCGATCGAGATGGTTCCGCCGTGGTATTCGACGATCTTCTTGCAGAGGGCCAGCCCGATGCCGGTTCCGCCGTAGGCCTCACGGCCGTGCAGCCGCTGGAAGATCACGAATACCTTGTCCACGAACTCGGCGCCGATGCCGATACCGTTGTCCGACACGGTGAACACCCAGTCACCCACGGCCTCACCGGTACCGGGCGCGCAGTCGATGACGATCCGCGGTGGCACGCCCTGCGCCCGGAACTTCACGGCATTGCCGATGAGGTTCTGCCACACCATCGCCAGCAGGGTCGGGTCCCCGTCCACCTGGGGCAGCGGATCGGACGGCCGGACGATCTCGGCGCCCGATTCGTCGATCGCGGTGGCGAGGTTGCCCACCGCCGAATCCACCACCGCGCCGAGATCCACCTCGGTGTGTGTCGCGTTGAGCCGGCCGACCCGGGAGAACGTCAGCAGGTCGTTGATCAGCATCTGCATCCGTTTGGCACCGTCGACCGCGAACCCGATGTACTCGATCCCACGCTCATCGAGCTCGTCGGCGTAGCGCTTCTCCAGCAGCTGACAGAACGAGGCGACCTTGCGCAGCGGCTCCTGCAGGTCGTGCGAGGCCACATAGGCGAACTGTTCGAGTTCGGCGTTGGACCGGCGCAATTCGTCGGCCTGCTCATCGAGTGCGGCCTGTGCCGTCCGGGACGCGTCGAGTTCGTCGACGATCCGCTGCCGCATATCCTCGACGTCGGCCGCGATGGCACGGATATCCCTGGGGCCCTGCGCGACGATGCGTTCGCCGAAGTTGCCCTCGGTTATCCGACGGCAGGCCGCGGCGAGCGCCCCCAGCGGCCGGGTGACGACGCTGCGCACCATCACCGCGAGCGCGATCGCCATCACGAAGAACGCCACCACCATCGCGACCAACACCCCGTCGCGATAGCCGCGGACCTGGGCGAGTTCGTCGGCCCCGGCGGCCCTTGCCCGGTCCAGGTGGTCGTTCTGCACCTCGAACAGCTCACGGAGACGGTCGAATTCGCTGCTGCCCTGTTCGGTCGAACGGTCCGGGCTCACCGGGGGCGAGCCTGGGGTGATGCTCGCGATGAGCGGCTCGGCGTAGCCGACGCGCCACTGCTCGGCGGCCCGCTCGATCGCGTCGAGGTCGGCCAGGAGTTCGCGGTGACCGCCAAGGTGGTCGCGAATATCCTGGGCCGCAGCGGTTTCAGCCTCCTGGCCGGCATCGTAGGGCTGCAGGAACCGGGGGTCGGCGACGATGGCATAGCCACGCACCGCGGTTTCCTGATCGCGCAGGACGGCCTGTAACCGGTACGCCGCCACCCGGGCCGGTTCGATCTGGTCGATCAGCTCCCGCGATACCGCGTCGGTCCGGCTCATCAGCAGCGCCCCGCCCACGGCACCCGACAGCACCACCACACCCATGATCGACAGCACCAGGTTCTGCCAGCCTTGGACCGTGAGCCTCATCGCGGCGCGCGCTCCACCCGGATGACCGCGATGTCGTCGGACAGGCCGCCGTGCTCGCGAGCCCGCGATTCGGCCTGGCCGATGAGCGCATCGACGAACTGCGGGCCGGGCAGGGCCGCGAGCGGGCGGGCCAGGGTGAGCAGCCCGGTCTCCCCCAGGCGGGCATCGCCGGGCCCGGCGTGGCCCTCGAACAGTCCGTCGGTGAGCAGCAACAGGCCCTGCCCCCAGTCCAGGTGCAGGTGGCTGACCGGCCATTCGGTGGCGCCGAGGCCGAGGGCGGGCCCGGCGGCCGGTTCGAGCCACTCCACGGTGTCTCGACCGTGCAGCAGCATCCCCGGATGCCCGGCCCGCACCACGGTGACCTGCCCGCTGTCGGGCTCGAGCGCCACGCTCAGCAGAGTCGCGAAGGTGCCCCGCCCGGTCCGTTCGGTGGTGAGCACCTGCTCGAGCTGGCACATCCGTTCGTTTCCCCGCAGCCCCGCGAAAGTCAGTGCGCGCCAGGCGATGCGCAGGGCCACACCCAGCGCGGCCTCATCCGGCCCGTGGCCGGCCACGTCGCCGATCGTCACGTGGACGGCGCCGTCGGAGGTCTGTATGACGTCGTAGAAGTCCCCGCCGATCAGCGCGTCGCGACGGCTCGGCAGCGATTGCGTGACGATCTCGACGCCCGGATCCTCCAGCAGCAGCGGAGACGGCAGCAGCCCGCGTTCCAGCCGCGCGTTCTCCTGTGCGCGCAGCCGGCTGGCATGCAGGGCCACCGACGTGAGCTCGGCGCGTTTGCGTTCGATGGCGTAGAGCAGGGCGCGGCGCAGCATCTCGGCATCCACCCGGCCCTTGACCAGGTAGTCCTGCGCACCGGATGCCAGCGCCGAGGCGCCGAAGTGTTCATCGTTGAACCCGGTCAGCACGATGATCGGGATGGTGGCGTCCAGTTTGCCCAGCCGGTGCAGCGCGTCGATCCCGTTGGCGTCGGGCAGGTTCAGGTCGAGCAGCACGCAGTCCGGCCTGCGGTCGGCAAGCATCGCCTCGGCCTCGGCAAGGGACTGCGCCAACAGGAACTCGATATCGACCGCGGCGTCGGCGATGAGTTCCTCCACGAGCACCGCGTCGGCCCGGTCGTCCTCGACGAGCAGCAGCGACAACCGCTGTGGCGACGGTGCGCGCATCGGATATCACATCCTTCAGGTAAGAAGGCCACCCCGGTCGCGCCTGACCATCTGCTCTCGTGACGACTCTCCGACCATACCGAGTCGGCGGCGTCTATTTGGCCAGGACACCCGTCACCGAATTCTGGCAGTGTCGACACCTGCCCGAACCACCATGCGCGGCCCGTGCGCGAGGGGTCCCCAGCTATCGCGAATCGGCGAAACAATGACCGCGAATCGGCGAGATGGGGTGACCACCCCACTGACCTACCAGCGCGGGCTGAGCGCCTCGAAGGACGGGTCGATGCTGCGCATGTACCCGGTGTCGTCGCGGTCGGTGATACCGCACCGCAGGTACTGCTCGTGCAGCGCGGCCAGGCTGTCGTCGTCGATCCGGACGCCGAGACCGGGCCCGGTCGGCACGGGCACCGAACCGTCCCGGAACCCGATCGCTCCGGGTTCGATCACGTCCTCGGTCTTCCACGGCCAGTGGGTGTCGCAGGCATAGGTGAGGTTGGGCGTCGCGGCGGCCAGGTGCACCATCGCGGCCAGACTGATCCCCAGATGCGAGTTCGAGTGCATGGACAGGCCCAGCCCGAAGGTGTCGCAGATGCCGGCCAGCAGCCGCGAGCGCTGCAGGCCGCCCCAGTAGTGATGGTCGGAAAGCACCACGCGCACCGACTTTTTGGCGACGGCGGGAGCCAGCTGGTCGAACGCGACCACACACATGTTGGTGGCCAGCGGCATCGGCGCCTGGGCGGCCACCTCGGCCATCCCGTCCAGCCCCGGCGTCGGGTCCTCCAGGTACTCCAGGATCCCGGCCAGCCCGGAGGCCACCTTGACCGAGGTCTGCGGGGTCCACGCGGCATTGGGGTCCAGCCGCAGCGGATGCTCGGGGAATGCTGCCCGCAACGCCTCGATCGCCGCCATTTCCTCCTCCGGGGCGAACACCCCGCCCTTGAGTTTGATTGCGGTAAAACCGTACTCGTCGATGATGCGCCGGGCCTGCGCCACGATCCCGTCGGGGTCGATGGCCTGGCCCCAGTCGTCGGGCTCGGCGCCGGGGTGCTGGGCCCACTTGTAGAACAGGTAGGCGCTGAACGGAACCGCATCCCGCACCGCACCGCCGAGCAGATCCGACACCGGCCGTCCGGTCGCCTGTCCCTGCACATCGAGGCAGGCCACCTCGAACGGTGAGAGCACCTGATCGACCGCGCTGGCCGTGGTGATCATGCCCGCGGTCCCCACAGCGGCGTTGTCGCCGCGCAGCCGGTCCGCGATCAAGGCACGAATAGCGTTGAGTGCGAACACATTCTGACCGGTGATCGCCTCCGCGGCGGCGGTCAGCCGGGCCAGGTGCACAGTGTCGGCGTAGGTCTCACCGAGGCCGGTCAGGCCGGCATCGGTGTCGAGCTGGATGATCGCCCGCAGCGCGTACGGCTGATGCACACCGACGGTGTTGAGCAGCGGCGGGTCGGTGAAGGCGACCGGGGTGATGCGGGCGCCGGTGATCCGGATCCGCTCCGCCATCAGTGCACCAGTGCGTCGGCGAGCACGGCACGCCCGGCGGCGAGGATGCGCTGCAGTTCGGCGACGTCCTCGGGGCGGGCATTGACCAGCGGGGGCCGCACCGGACCGGCGGGCAGACCCTCCATCGTGACGCCGGCCTTGATCAGCGACACCGCGTAGCCGGGCACGGTATCGCGCAGCCGCACCAGCGGGTGGAAGAACTCGCGCAGCAGCGCCGCGGTCAGCGGCTCGTTGCCGGTCTCCAGCGCCTGGTAGAAGCCCAGCGACACGTCGGGGGCGAAGGCGAAGGTGGCCGACGAGTACAGCGGCACCCCGATCGCCCGGTAGGCCTGCTGGGACACCTCGGCGGTGGGCAGGCCGTTGAAGAACTGGAACGGCTTCCCGCTGGGCGCCAGCGCATCCGTCACGGCCCGTACGATGCGCGACACCTGGTCGAGATCGCCTGTGCCGTCCTTGAATCCGAAGACGTTTGGCAGCTGGGCGACCTCGACCGCGGACGCCTCGGTGAAACGTGCGTTGTTGCGGTTGTAGACCACCACCGGCAGCTCGGTGACCGAGCTGACCTCGCGGGTGTACCCGACCAGGCCGGCCTGCGGCATCTCCACCAGGTACGGCGGCAGGAGCAGCAGCCCGTCGGCGCCGGCCTCGGCGGCCACCCTGGCGAACGCCTTGGCCGAGGCCACCGACCCGCCCGCGCCGGCGTAGACCGGGACCCGGCCGCCGACCGCCTCGACCGCGGTGCGCACCACGGTGCTCATCTCGGCCGGCTCCAGCGCATGGAATTCGCCGGTGCCGCAGCCGATGAAGACCCCGCCGGGGCCTGCGTCGACACCCTTGGCGACGTGCTGCGCGAGCCGATCCACGTCCACCTCACCGGATGCGGTGAGTGGTGTGACGGGGAAGAACAGGACGCCGTCGAGCATATTCTCTACTCCTCTTGCCTTGATCAGTCTCTGGTGAGTTGGCCGTCGATACGCCGCCACACGCCGTCCGGGTTTCCGTCGGCAATAGCGCTGGGCAGCAAGGACTTCGGTGCATCCTGGTAGCACACCGGCCGCAGGAAGCGTTCGATCGCGCGGGCACCGACCGAGGTGGTGCGCGAATCCGAGGTGGACGGGAACGGCCCGCCGTGCACCATGGCGTGCCCGACCTCGACTCCGGTCGGCCAGCCGTTGAACAGGATCCGGCCCGCCTTGAGCTCGAGCACGTTCAGCAGTTCGCCGGCCTGGGCGTTGTCGGATTCATCGGCGTGGATGGTGGCGGTCAGCTGGCCCTCGACGGCGCCCGCGACGCGGCGCATCTCGGCGGCGTCGGCGCAGCGCACCACGACACCGGATGCGCCGAACACCTCGGCCTGCAACGCTTCTGAGCCCAGGAAGGTGGGCGCGTCACTGCTGAACAGCGCGGCCCGGCCCGCCACGGCGGGCTCCTGCGCCTCGGATCCGCGGGCCACCAGCGTGGCCTCGTTCTGCAGCGCGTCGACGCCGTTGCGGAAGTTCTCGGCGATCCCCGGGGTCAGCATCGCCGTCGGGGCGGCGGCGGCGACCGCTTCCCCTGCGGCGGCGACGAAGGTCTCCAGGTCCGGGCCGTCGACCGCGATCACCAGGCCAGGATTGGTGCAGAACTGTCCGGAACCCAGGGTCAGCGACCCGACGAAGGCCCGGCCCAGGTCGGCGCCGTGGCTGGCCAGCGCGCCGGGCAGCAGGAACACCGGGTTGATGGCGCTCATCTCGGCGTACACCGGGATCGGTTCGGGGCGGGCGGCCGCCGCGGCGACCAGAGCCATACCGCCGCCACGGGATCCGGTGAACCCGACGGCCTTGATCCTGGGGTCTGCGACCAGCGCGGCACCCAGTTCCGGGCCGTAGCCGTACAGCAGCGAGAACGTTCCGGCGGGCAGTCCGGTGGCAGTCACCGCGTCGGCGATGGCCCGGCCGACGAGTTCGGAGGTGCCCGGGTGCGCGTCGTGCGCCTTGACCACCACGGGGCAGCCCGCGGCCAGCGCCGATGCGGTGTCGCCGCCCGCCACCGAGAAGGCCAGCGGGAAGTTGCTGGCCCCGAACACCGCGACCGGGCCAAGCGGCACGCTGCGCTGCCGGATATCGGGGCGCGGCAACGGGGCTCGGTCCGGCAGCGCCGGGTCGATGCGGGCCTGGTTCCAGCTGCCCTCGCGCAGCACGCCGGCGAACAACCGCAGCTGTCCCGCGGTGCGGCCGACCTCACCGGTCAGACGCGGCACCGGCAGGCCGCTCTCGGCGTGCGCCCGCTCGACGAGGGCGGCACTGATCGATTCGAGATTGGCGGCGATGGTCTCCAGGAAGCGGGCCCTGGTCTCGATCGGCGCGCCGCGGTAGGCGGCGAACGCCTCGGCCGCGGCGTGGCAGGCGTCCGCCACATGGGAGGCGTCGCCGTAGGCGTAGGCGGGTTCGAGGGTCGCGCCGGTCTGCGGATCGATGCCGCGGATCTCCTGGCCGGCACCGCGTACCGGCGTCCCCGCGATCAACATCTGTCCGGTCAGGTCTGTCGTCTGCACCATGGATGTCATAGTGGCACCGTACGACCCCAATAAATACATGTCCAAGTCAAAATTACGGCTTATTCATGCACGGGTTGTATCAGCTGATCGCGCGATCGTGGGCCTTATGCACGCGATTCGGGTTGCCGGCGTGCACAAGGCCCACGCTCGACGTGTTGGATCTGTTCTACGAGGCCCTGGCCTGAGCGCGCAACTCCAGACGGCGCAGCACATCGGCGCCGAGCCCGCGCAGGTCCTGGCCCGCCGCGGCCGGAATCAGGGTCACCCCGTCAGCGACGCCCGCGGATTCGATATCGGCGATCAAACCGGTCAGCCCCTCGGCCGTACCGACGTAGCGCACGGCCGGGTCGGCGCCGGCCACCTCGAGGCCCCGGCGCGCGGACCGGTAGTCGGCCCCCACCGCCACGATGACGTCCAGGATCACCGAAATGGACTCGTCGTCGGACCGGATGCCGGCCCGCTGCCTGCGGGCCTGCGCCAGGTCCGGGGCGGAAATCCGGACGGTCGGCCGGGTGCCGTCGGTCAGCTCGGTCCACGATCCGGTGTCCGCGACGAATATCCGCACCCGGTCCACGCTAGGACCGCCGGCCGGGTAGGCACATGGTTGCGCTCACCCCGAATACAACGCACTTTCGCGCGGACTATTTCGCGTCGCGGACCCGGGTCTTGTACAGGCTCGCCGCGGTGGTGATCAGCAGTGTCACGATGATCACGCCCAGGCTGGCCAGCGTCGGGATCTCCGGGACGTGCACCGGTTCGCCGCCGTTGATGAACGGCAGTTCGTTCTCGTGCAGCGCGTGCAGGATCAGCTTCACTCCGATGAAGGCGAGGATGAACGCCAGCCCCTGCGACAGATACACCAGTCGCTTGAGCAGGTCACCGAGCAGGAAGTAGAGCTGACGCAGGCCCATCAACGCGAACACGTTGGCGGTGAACACCAGGTAGGGCTCCTGGGTCAGGCCGTAGATCGCCGGGATCGAGTCGAGCGCGAACAGCAGGTCGGTGGTGCCCAGCGCCACGATCACCAGGAACATCGGGGTCATCAGCCGGGTGCCGTTCTCGTGCACCCACAACTTCAGCCCGTCCCACTTGTCGGTGGCCTTCAGGTGCTTGCGGGCGAACCGCACCACACCGTTGTCGCCGTCGTCGTCGTGATCGGTGTCGCGAACCAGCTTGATCGCGGTGTAGACCAGGAACGCCCCGAAAATGTAGAACACCCAGGAGAATTCGTTGATCGCCACGGCACCCAGCGCAATGAAGATGCCGCGGAAGATCAGCGCAAGGATGATCCCGACCAGCAGCGCCTGCTGCTGGTAGATCCGGGGCACCTTGAAGCTGGCCATGATGATCAGGAAGATGAACAGGTTGTCCACCGACAGGCTGTATTCGGTGAGCCAGCCGGCGAAGAACTCCAACCCGAACTGGCTGCCGTGGAAGAACCACACCCAGATCCCGAACGCCACCGCGAGGCCGATGTAGATCGACAGATAGGTCGCCGTCTCGCGGGTCGACGGCTCGTGCGGCCGACGGCCGATCACGACCACGTCGAACAACAGGACGGCGATCGTCACGCTCAGCGTGACGATCCACTCGAGCTGGGTTACCTGCATCAATACCTCCGGTCGTCGAGAAACGCCGGAGGTCTCTTCCACCGGGCACCAGAGCCCGGCCTGCGGCACCGATCGGTTTGTGGCAACCGACGTGATGACGACACCGCAGCCAAAGGAATACTCCCCTCCGCCGACAAGTGTGCCTGATGGCGGGCGGGATCCGAAATCGAGCGGGCACGCCGTGCCGGCCATCCGGTCCTGGTGCGCCGCAATGAGTAGTTTGTATGCGTGACAGCAGCGGACGGGTCTTCCGGCGGGCATCAGATACCCGCCCAGTACGTGTTATCCCCGCTGGCCTCCGAGTCGCGGACGCTCGTCGACATCCTGCACGACACCGCCCGCCGGTTTCCCGACGCGCCCGCCCTCGACGACGGCGCGGTGCAGCTCACCTACGCCGAACTGCTCGTCGACATCGAGGACAGCGTGGGGTGGCTGGCGGCCCGCGGCATCGGCCGCGGCGACCGGATCGGCATCCGGATGCCGTCGGGCAGCTACGCCCTCTACGTCGCGATCCTGGCCGTGCTGGCAGCCGGCGCCGCCTACGTGCCGGTCGACGCCGACGACCCCGACGAACGCGCGGAACTGGTGTTCGGCGAGGCCGGTGTGGTCGGCGTGATCACCGAACAGGGACTGATCCGCGGGCCCGGATCGTCACGGGGCTGGCGCGCGGCGGCCCCGCTGGGCCGCGACGATGCCTGGATCATCTTCACCTCGGGTTCGACCGGCACCCCGAAAGGGGTCGCGGTGACCCATCGCAGCGCCGCCGCCTTCGTCGACGCCGAAGCCCGAATGTTTCTGCAGGACAATCCGATCGGGCCCGGTGACCGGGTGCTGGCCGGGCTCTCGGTCGCGTTCGACGCCTCGTGTGAGGAGATGTGGCTGGCCTGGCGCCACGGTGCCTGCCTGGTACCGGCCCCACGATCGCTGGTGCGCAGCGGGATGGACCTGGGTCCGTGGCTGGTCAGCCGCGACATCACCGTGGTCTCGACCGTGCCCACGCTGGCCGCGCTGTGGCCGGCCGAGGCCCTGGAGGCGGTGCGGCTACTGATCTTCGGCGGCGAGGCCTGCCCGCCCGAACTCGCGCAACGCCTCGCGGTGGACGGCCGTGAGGTGTGGAACACCTACGGCCCCACCGAGGCCACGGTCGTCGCGTGCGGCGCGAAACTGGACGGGTTGGGACCGGTCAGCATCGGGCTGCCGCTGGCCGGCTGGGATCTGGCCGTCGTGGACAAGGACAGTTTGCCGGTCGCGATCGGCGAGGTCGGCGAGCTCGTGATCGGCGGGGTCGGGCTGGCCCGCTACCTCGACCCCGAGAAGGACGCCGAGAAGTACGCCGCGATGCCGACGCTGGGCTGGCGCCGGGCCTATCGCAGCGGTGACCTGGTCCGCCTGGAAAACGACGGCCTCTATTTCCAGGGCCGCGCCGACGACCAGGTGAAGGTCGGCGGGCGCCGCATCGAACTCGGCGAGGTCGATTCCGCACTGGTCAACCTGCCCGGGGTCAGCGGCGGTGCGGCCGCGGTGCGCAAGACCACCAGCGGAACCCCGCTGCTGGTGGGGTATGTCGCCAGCACCGATCCGTCCTTCGACCTCGCGGCCGCCCGCGCGCAGCTGGCCGAGTCGCTGCCCGCCGCGCTGGTGCCGCGACTGGTGCTGCTCGACGAGCTGCCGACCCGCACCTCGGGCAAGGTCGACCGCAACGCGCTGCCCTGGCCCCCACCGGGCGAACCCGAATCGGACGGCGCCGAACTGGCAGGCACCATGGGCTGGCTGGCCGGCCTGTGGCGCGACGTGCTCGGTACCCCCGTCGACGGGCCGGAAGCCGATTTCATCGCGCTCGGCGGCGGCTCGCTGTCGGCGGCCCAGCTGGTCGCCGCACTGCGCAGGCGCTACCCGCAGGTGACCGTCGCCGACCTCTACGACCACCCCCGGCTCGGTTCCCTGGCCGGATACCTCGACGAGCTCAAGCCACCCCCGCGCGTGCAGACCCGGACGGTCAGGCCGACGCCGCGGTTCACCCAGGCCGCGCAGGTCGCCCTGGCGCTGCCGCTGGCCACCCTGACCGGCGTGCAGTGGGTGGTGTGGCTGGCGCTGCTCAACAACGTCGCGGCGGCCGGGCAGCTGGTGCCGTGGGCGCAGCCGATCAACTGGTGGTGGCTGCTCGGCGGCTTCGTACTGTTCATCACCCCGCTGGGCCGGATGGGCATCGCGGTGCTGTTCGCCAGGATGCTGCTCACCGGGCTGGCGCCGGGCACCTACCGGCGCGGCGGCCCGGAGCACCTGCGGGTGTGGATCGCCGAGCGGCTGGCCGACGCCAGCGGCGCCGAGAACCTGGCCGGCGCGCCGTGGATGGTCTACTACGCCCGCGCGTTGGGCAACCAGGTCGGCAAGGGCGTCGACCTGCACTCCGCCCCACCGGTGACCGGCATGCTCAAACTCGGCCACCGCGCATCGGTCGAGCCCGAGGTGGACCTGACCGGGCACTGGATCGACGGCGACCTGTTCCATGTCGGGCGCATCTCGGTGGGTAACGACGCCACCATCGGGACCCGCACCACGCTGCTGCCGGGCGCCACGATCGGCAAGAACGCGGATGTGGCCCCCGGATCCGCGGTGGTCGGCAAGGTCAAGAACGGCCAGTTCTGGAAGGGCTCGCCTGCAGTGAAATCGGGCAAGGCCCGCCACCCGTGGCCCGACCACCGGCCCGGCCGGGCGCCGCTGTGGGTGGGGGTGTACGGGCTGACCTCGATCCTGCTGAGCGGGCTGCCCCTGGCCGCGCTGGCCGCCGGGCTGGCCGTGATCGGCTGGGCCGTCCGCGGCACCGCCACCCCGGCCGATGCCCTGGTGCCGGCGCTGGCCTGGACCCCGGTCGCGGCCGTGGTGGCCATGGTGGTCTACGCCGCGCTGACCGTGATCGGCGTGCGGGTGCTCTCCCTCGGGCTCAGCGAGGGCTATCACCCGGTGCGCAGCCGGGTCGGCTGGCAGCTGTGGGCCACCGAACGCCTGATGGACGCCGCACGCAACTACCTGTTCCCGATCTACGCCAGCCTGCTCACCCCGTGGTGGCTGCGGCTGCTCGGCGCGAAGGTCGGCCAGGGCACCGAGATCTCGACCGCGCTGTTCACCCCCAAGTTCACCGAGGTGCGGGACGGCGCCTTCCTGGCCGACGACACCATGGTGGCCTCCTACGAGTTGGGCGGCGGCTGGATCCACGTCGCGAAGGCCACCATCGGCAAGCGCGCCTTCCTCGGCAACTCGGGCATCACCCAGCCGGGCCGCAAGGTGCCCGACGACGGCCTGGTCGCGGTGCTGTCGGCCGCCCCGCACAAGGCCAAGGCCGGCTCGTCCTGGCTGGGCAGCCCGCCGGTGCGGCTGCGCCGCAACGCCACCGCCGCCGACGTGCTGCGCACATTCCACCCGTCCGCGCGGCTGAAGATCATGCGGGGCACCGTGGAGACCTGCCGGCTGATCCCGGTGATCGTCACGTTCGCCATTGGCGTCACGGTGCTGGCGGCGATCGAGGCGCTGGCGCTGCGGTTCGGCTACCTGTGGACCGCGCTGGCCAGCGGTGTGGTGCTGCTGGCCGCCGGTGCCGTCGCGGGAATCATCGCGGTGATCGCGAAATGGTTGGTGATCGGGCGGATTCGCGCGGTCGAACATCCGCTGTGGTCGTCGTTCGTGTGGCGAAACGAGGTGTCGGACACGTTCGTCGAGACCGTCGCGGCGCTGTGGTTCGCGCGCGCCGCCAGCGGCACCCCGGTGATGAACCTGTGGCTGCGCGGGCTCGGCGCGTCGATCGGCCGCGGGGTATGGTGCGAAACCTACTGGCTGCCCGAGGCCGATCTGGTGACCCTGGGCACCGGCGCCACAGTAAACCGCGGCTGTGTGGTACAGACGCATCTGTTCCACGACCGCATCATGCGGATGGACAGTGTTGTGTTGGAAGAGGGTTCGACATTGGGGCCGCACTGTGTGGCGCTACCCGCGGCGCGGTTGGGGGCAGGCGCCACGGTGGGTCCCGGCTCGCTGGTGATGCGCGGCGACGAGGTACCGCCGTCGACCCGCTGGCAGGGCAACCCGATCGCACCGTGGAACCTCTTCGGCAAGAAACGTGCCGCCGCAGAACCGACCGAGAAGACAACAGAAGACCCTGCGGCGTGACGAGATCGAAAAAAGCCGCCAAGAAAGCCGGTCCTCGTCCCGTCATCGACCCGTACCTACCCACCACCGGCAACTTCGGTTACCGGGTGTCGCGCTATGAGCTCGACCTCGAATACAAGGTCGCGATCAACCGGCTGGCCGGGTCGGCCACCATCACCGCGGTGACGCTGGCCGCGCTGAGCACCTTCACCCTGGACCTGTCGAATGCCATGACGGTGTCGAAGGTGGCGGTGAACGGGCGCAGGCCCGCACAGTTCCGCAGTGCGAACGGCAAACTGGCGATCACACTGGACTCTGCGCTGCCCGCCGGCGCGGCCATGACGGTCACCGTGCGCTACAACGGCACCCCGCGCCCGACCCAGACCCTTTGGGGCGACGTGGGTTTCGAGGAACTGTCGAACGGCGCACTGGTGGCCGGGCAACCCAACGGGGCGGCGTCGTGGTTTCCCTGCGACGACCACCCCAGCGCCAAGGCCAGCTACCGGATCCAGATCAGCACCGACAGCCCGTACCGGGCGATCGCCAACGGTGAGCTGGTGTCCCGCAAGGTCCGCGCCGGCCACACGGTGTGGACCTACGAGCAGCCCGAACCGACCTCGACCTATCTGATCACCCTGCAGATCGGGATGTACGAAACCCATCGGATGGCGAAATCGCCGGTGCCCATCCACGCGGCCCTGCCGCCGCGGCTGCGCGACGATTTCGACGACGACTTCGGCCGGCAGCCGCAGATGATGAAACTGTTCGTCAAACTGTTCGGCCCGTACCCCCTCTCCAACGGCTACACCGTGGTGGTCACCGACGACGACCTGGAGATCCCGCTCGAGGCCCAGGGCATCTCGATCTTCGGGGCCAACCACTGCGACGGCCACCGCGGCGCCGAACGGCTCATCGCCCACGAGCTGGCCCACCAGTGGTTCGGCAATTCGGTCACCGCACGACGCTGGCGCGATATCTGGCTGCACGAGGGGTTCGCCTGCTACGCGGAGTGGCTGTGGTCCGAGCACAGCGGCGGACCCAGCGCCGAAGAGTGGGCGGCGCACTACTACCCCAAGTTGCGGTCCGCACCCCAGGATCTGCTGCTGGCCGACCCCGGCCCGAAGAACATGTTCGACGACTGGGTGTACAAGCGGGGCGCGCTGACCCTGCACGCACTGCGGAACCGCCTCGGCGACAAGGGTTTCTTCGCCCTGCTGAAGGACTGGACCACGCGCTACCGGCACAGCACGGTGTTCACCGACGACTTCACCGGCCTCGCCGCCGGCTACACCGACGAATCGCTACAACCGCTGTGGCGGGACTGGCTGTACTCGAAAGTGCTGCCGGGGCTGTGACCGACGGCGGCGCCGCTGGGTTTGATCCTCTTCGCGCAAGCGGCTCATCGACGGGCCCCGTCACCCGCGGCAGCGTCGCCCGGGTCGGGGCGGCCACCGCCGTCACGGCCATCTGCGGTTATGCGGTGCTCTATCTGGCGGCCCGCAACCTCGAACCGGAGGGCTTCTCGATCTTCGGGGTGTTCTGGGGCGCGTTCGGGCTCGTCACCGGCGCCGCCAACGGATTGTTGCAGGAGGCCACCCGCGAGGTCCGGTCGGCTCGCGCGGGGCCAGTCGCGGCCCACCCCCGAGGCGGGAGCCCGCGCGCCCACCCCATGCGGGTCGCGGCGCTGGTCGGGATCGTGGCGGCCCTGGTGATCGCCGGCAGCGCGGCGCTGTGGTCGCCGCACGTGTTCGCCGAATCGCGGGCGCTGAGCGTGGTGCTGCTGAGCGTCGGGCTGGCCGGGTTCTGCCTGCATGCCACGCTGCTGGGCATGCTCGCCGGGATCAACCGGTGGACCGAATACGGTGCGCTGATGGTGACCGACGCCGGGATCCGGGTGGCCGTCGCGCTCGCCACGTTCATCCTCGGCTGGGGCCTGGTCGGATTCCTGTGGGCCACGGTGGCGGGCGCGGTCGCCTGGCTGATCATGCTGATCGTGTCGCCCGCGGCGCGGCACGCGGCCCGGCAGGCCACCCCGGGCGGGACCGCGGCGTTCCTGCGCGGGGCCGGGCATTCCATCGCCGCGGCCGGGGCCAGCGCGATCCTGGTGATGGGATTCCCGGTGCTGCTCAAATCCACCACGGGCGACCTCGGCGCGACGGGCGGCGTGGTGATCCTGGCCGTCACGCTGACCCGGGCTCCGCTGCTGGTTCCGCTGACCGCGATGCAGGGCAACCTGATCGCCCACTTCGTCGACCAGCGCGACGCCCGGCTCAAGGCGCTGCTGGCCCCCGCCGCGGTGGTGGCCGGGCTCGGCGCGGTCGGCGTGCTGGCCGCCGGGCTGATGGGTCCGTGGTTGCTGCGCGCGGCGTTCGGCGAGGAGTACGTCGCCGGTGGCGCGCTGCTGGCGTGGCTGACCGCGGCCGCGGTCGCGATCGCGATGCTGACGCTGACCGGCGCCGCCGCCGTCGCGGCCGCGCTGCACCGGGCCTACGCGACGGGCTGGATCATCGCGACGGTGACCGCCGTCGGGCTGCTGCTGCTGCCGCTGCCGCTGGAGGTCCGCACGGTGATCGCGTTGATGTGCGGACCGCTGGTGGGAATCGCCGTACACCTGGGCGCGCTGAGCCGCAGACACCCATGTTGAGCGTGTAGTTTGTTGCCCATCGACACACGCTACGACGATGTCTGGGTCGTCATCCCGGCCTTCAACGAGGCCGACATCATCGGCGACGTCATCTCCGACGTTCGCTCGGTTTTCGGTCACGTGGTGTGTGTCGACGACGGCAGCCGGGACGGCACCGGTGCGCAGGCGCTGGACGCGGGCGCACACGTGGTGCGCCATCCGGTGAACCTCGGCCAGGGCGCCGCGATCCAGACCGGCGTCGAATACGCCCGCACCCGCCCCGGCGCCCAGGTGTTCGCCACCTTCGACGCCGACGGCCAGCATCAGGTCAAGGACGTGGTGCGGATGATCGACCGGCTCGGCGGCGACGTCGACCTCGTGATCGGCACCCGGTTCGCCGGGCCCGAGGTGGTCACCCACACCCCGCCGCTGAAGCGGATCATCCTGCGCGCCGCGGCGTTTCTCAGCCCGCAGAGCCGCGCGCTCGGGCTGACCGACGCCCACAACGGGCTGCGCGTGTTCAACCGGGCGGTGGCCGACCAACTCGACCTCACGATGAACGGGATGAGCCATGCCGGCGAGTTCATCGCGCTGGCCCACGAGAACCGGTGGCGGGTGGCCGAGGAGCCGGTCGAGATTCTCTACACCGACTACTCCAAGTCGAAGGGGCAGCCGCTGCTCAACGGGGTCAACATCCTCTTCGACGGATTGCTACGCAGGAGGCTCACCAGATGAACTGGATCCAGGCGCTGCTGATCGTGTCGGTGCTGGTGCTGCTGGTGTATCTGCTGCGTTCGCGCAGCAGCGCCCGCACCAAGGCCTGGGTGAAGGTCGGCTATGTGCTGTTCGTGTTGGCCGGGGTGTACGCGATCCTGCGGCCGGACGACACCACGGTGCTGGCCAACCGGCTCGGCGTGGACCGCGGCACCGACCTGATGGAATACGCGCTGATCATCGCGTTCGCGTTCGTCACGCTGAGCACCTATATGCGGTTCAAGGACATGGAGTTGCGGTACGCCAGGCTGGCCAGGGCGGTGGCGCTGCAGAACGTGCGGGTGCCGGGCGCCGAACAGTCCGCTAACGGCTGAGCAGTTCGGTCAGCAGCGCGATTCTGCCGTCGTCGAGTTCGGGTTTCGCCAGCACCGGCCGGAAGAGCGCGGCCCCGTCAAAGGTGTTGAGCGCGACGGCGATCGCCGCGGCGAAGTCGGCTTGGGGAATCTGTTCGCCCCCGGGCATCGTCCTGGCGGTTTCGTAGATGTTCACCGCGTACTCGGAGAACACCTGCCTCAGTGCGGCGCTGAGCTTTTCGTCGGTGCGGGCGGCCACCATCAGCTCGTGGATGACGGCGTTGGTGTCATTGCCGGTCAGATCCCGGACGATCGTCAGCACCGCCTGCATCGGGGGCTGTTCGGCCGGGATCTCGGCGACCAGTTTGGCGAACAGTTCCAACTGTCGTCGCGCCACCTCGCGGGCGGTCGCGGCCATGAAGTCGCCCATGGTCGGGAAGTGCCGGAACAGGGCGCCGTCGGAAACCCTTGCCCGCCTGGCGATCACGGCCGCCGAGGAGCGGGCGTAGCCGACCTCGACGATCATCTCGATGCTCGCGTCGAGCAGCCGGGCGATGGTCTCCTCACGGCGCTGTTGCTGCGTCCTGGCCATATCAGACCGGGGCGTTCAGCCGCGCCGGAGCACCGGCACGCAGGTAGCGCCCCGATTTCGCGGTGGTCCCGTAGCCGTCGCGGAACTCGCCGTTGCGGAACACCACGGCGCCGTTGACGGCGGTCGCGACGACGGCGCCGTCGTTGCGGTTCACCATGCGGCTCAGCCCGCCGTAGAACGGGACAGTCTCCTCGTGGTAGGCGTCGACCGCGTCGTCGAGTCCGGCCGGGTCGATCACCACGAAGTCGGCCCGCTCCCCCTCGCGCAGGGTGCCCGCGTCGACCCCGAACCAGTCGGCGACCTCGGCGGTCAGCCGGTGCACGGCGTGGGTCGTGGTCAGGAACGGGCGCCCGGCCAATTGGGCGTCGCGAACCCGCTTGAGCATCCGCAGCGGATAGTTGTAGAACGCCATATTGCGAAGGTGCGCACCGGCATCCGAGAACCCCATGTGCACCGAGGGCTCCTTGGCCAGCTTGTCGAGCTGGCGGGGCCGGTGGTTGGCGACGACGGTGGTCCAGCGCACGTTGCGTTCGCCGTTTTCCACCAGCACGTCCAGGAAGGCGTCGAGCGGGTGGATGCCGCGGTCGTCGGCGATCTCGCCGAAGCTCTTGCCGATCAGGGTCCGGTCCGGGCATTCGACGATGGTGGCGTCGTGAAAATCGCGGTGCCACAAGGTCGGTCCGAGTTTGCGGCGGTCGAACGAGCGGCGGAACCGGCGCCGGTACTCGGGGTCGGCGAGCAGCTTGTTGCGCTCGAGCTGGTCTTTGAGATGCAGGGCCGCGGTGCCCGCGCCGAACTCCTCGAAAACCGGCAGATCGATCCCGTCCGAATACAACACGAACGGCACCGGCAGATGCTGAAAGCGCACCTTGGCGTTCAGGATCCGGTTCAGCAGCCGGGTCCCCCGGCCCAGCACATGCACCGCGGGCGGCGAGGACTTGGCGTCGGCCGAGACCAGCAGGCTGACCCGCACCCCGCGCCTGCGGCCGAACCAGCCGCTGCTCTCCAGAAAGAAGTTCAGCGCTTCCTGCGCCTTGGCGACGTTGGGTGCGCTCTGCAGCACCCGGCCCCGCTTGCGCAGCACCTTGATCAGCCGCTTGCGTTCACGCCAGCTCGCGAACGTCGACGGCAGCGCGCGGGACCGGAACCGGTCACCGTCCAGTTTGTCGATCGCGGCGTCCATCCCGGACATGCCGAGCATCCCGGCGCCCAGCGCCTCGTCGAGTTTGTCGGCCATCGCCTCGAGCTCGGCGTCGGTGGGGGTCACGCCGCGCGTGGTGGCGCGATCCAGCCCGAGCACCGAGGCTCGCAGATCCGAATGCCCGAGCATCGAGGCGACGTTGGGGCCGAGCGGCAGCTCGTCGATGGCCTTGACGTACTCGGCCGGATTCGTCCACGTCCGATGCTGCTGCAGGGCGCCCAGCACATACCTCCGCGGCACCGCCTCGACCCGGCTGAACAGGTCGGCGGCGTCCTCGCTGTCGGCGTACACGGTGGACAGCGAACACATGCCAAGCAGCACGGTGGTGACGCCGTGGCGGACCGATTCGCGCAGGCCCGGATCGAGCAGAACCTCGGCGTCGTAGTGGGTGTGCACATCGATGAAACCGGGGACCACCCACTTGCCCGCGGCGTCGATGACCTCGGGGCAGCCGGTCTCGTCGAGCGGCCCCGCCGACACCGTGGCCACCACACCGTCGCGGATGCCGAGGGTTCTCACCTGCGGCGACCGGCCGGTGCCGTCGAACCAGAGACCGTTGCGCACGATGACGTCGTAGGACATGACGCCACGCTAGCTTAGATAGTGAGTGATCACAATCTTTCTTTGAAGAATGCGACGGTCCGATCCACGCCGGACGCCAGCTCGACGTGCGGCTGCCAGCCCAGCAGCTCGCGGGCCCGGGAGATGTCCAGCTTGGAACGCCGCAGGTCACCGAGCCGCGGCGGATGGAACTCCGGCTCGTCGGGGGCGCCGGCGGCTTTCGCGATCGCGGTGTGCAGCGCCCGGGTCGAGGTTTCGACCCCGGTCCCGACGTTGAACCTCAGGCCGCCGCCCTCGCTGCCCGACGCCTTCACGAAGGCGTCCACGACGTCATCGACAAACACGTAGTCACGGGTGTCGCTGCCGTCGCCGAAGATCTTGGTCGGCCGGCCCGCCAACAGCGCCTTGGCGAAGATCGCCACCACGCCCGCCTCGCCGTGCGGATCCTGGCGCGGACCGTAGACGTTGGCCGGCGCGATGTGCGAGCAGTCCAGGCCGTACAGGTTGCGGTACATGTTGAGGTACACCTCGCCTGCGACCTTGCCCGCCGCATAGGGCGACGCCGGATTGGTCGGGATGTCTTCACTGGTCGGATAGACCGGCGGGGTGCCGTACACCGAGCCGCCCGACGAGGTGTGCACGATCTTGCGCACCCCGGCCTGCCGGGCCGCCTCGGCCAGCCGGACCGTGCCGACCACGTTGACCGTCGAATCGAACGGCGGATCGTCCACCGAGCGCTTCACCGAGATCTGGGCGGCCAGGTGGAAGATCACCTCGGGTTTGACCTCGCCGAGCAGGCCGAGCAGATCGGCGTCGACGATATCGGCCTTGACCAACTCGAAGCCCGCGCTGTTGTCGGCGTCCGCCAGGTTCTCGATTGCCCCCGAGCTGAGATCGTCGAGGCCGACGACGCTGTGCCCGTCCGCCAACAATCGATCTACCAGCGTCGATCCGATGAATCCTGCTGCCCCTGTCACCAGTGTTCGCACGGTCACACCGTACAGTCGGCAAGAGTGAACTGGGTCCCCCGTACCGCCGCGGCACTGATCGTGGTGCACCTCGTGGTCCGGGGTGTGGTGGCTTTCGAGGGCTATTTCTACTGGGACGACCTCATCCTGATCGGCCGGGCCGGCACCCAGAATCTGCTGTCGCCGTCGTTCCTGTTCGACGATCACGACGGGCATGTCATGCCCGGCGCCTTCCTGGTGGCCGGGGCGATCACCCGGCTGGCGCCGTTCTCCTGGGTGCTGGCGGCGTCGAGTCTGGTGGCGCTGCAGCTGCTGGCCTCGCTGGCGCTGCTGCGCGCGCTGTGGGTGATCCTGGGCTGGCGCCCGGTGCTGCTGGTGCCGCTGACCTTCGCGTTGTTCACCCCGCTGGGAGTGCCGGGTTTCAGCTGGTGGGCGGCCGGCCTGAACTCGCTGCCGATGCTGGCGGCGCTGGCCTGGGTGTGCGGTGAGGCCGTCCTGCTGGTCCGCACCGGGGCCCCGCGCCACGTCGTGACGGGTGTGGCGGTGTATCTGGGTGGGCTGCTGTTCTTCGAAAAGGCCGCGGTGATCCCGTTCGTCGCGTTCGCGGTGGTGGCGCTGCTGGGGTATGTGACAGGAACATTCGGAGTCCGCGACGAGTGGCGGCGCGGGCTGCGGCTCTGGGTGGGCTGCCTCGCGCTGACCGTGGCCTGGATCGGCGTGTACCTCGTCGTCGTCGACCAGAGACGGTGGAGTTTCGACCTGGGCATGACCTGGGATCTGCTGAGCCGCTCGGTGACCCACGGCATCGTTCCCGGCCTGGTGGGCGGCCCGTGGTCGTGGCAGCGCTGGGCCCCGGCCTCGCCGTGGGCCACCCCGCCGGGGGCGGTGATGGTGCTGGGCTGGCTGGGTCTGGCCGCCGTGCTGGCGGTGGTGTTGATCCGCAAGCGCCGGATCTGGCCGGTGCCCGCGGTCGCGGTCGGCTATGCCGTGGCCTGTCAGGTGCCGATCTACCTGATGCGCTCATCGCGGTTCACCGCGCTCGAACTGGCCCAGACCCTGCGCTACCTGCCCGATCTGGTGGTGGTGCTGGCCTTGCTGATGGCGGTCGGGTTCTGCGCGCCGAACCGGGCCGTCCCCCGCTTGGACGCTTCGCGCGCCCGCACCGTCGTCGTTGTCGCCGCGGCGATCGCCTTCGTCGCGAGCAGTCTGTATTCGACGGTGACGTATCTGCGGGTGTGGCGCGACAGCCCGGTGCAGGCCTACCTCGACAACGCCCGCGCCGGCCTGGCCGCCACATCCGATGCGCCGCTGCTGGACCAGGAGGTCGACCCGTTGATCCTGCAGCGGGTGGCCTATCCGGAGAACATGGCCAGCCACCTGTTCGCGCTGACCCGGCCGAGACCGGAATTCGCCTCGGCGACAACCGATTTACGGATGTTCGACCGCGCGGGCCACCTGCTCGACGCGAAGGTGACCTGGGTGCGCACCCTGCTCGCGGGGCCCGAACCGCACTGCGGGCACCTGGTGCAGCCCGACGCGCCGGTGGTCATGCCGCTGGACGGGCCGCTGCTGCCCGCCGACTGGACCGCCGAGATCAACTACCTGGCCAACAGCGACGGGTCCCTGACGATGTCGCTGGGCGAGGGCCCGGAGACCAAGGTGCCGGTGCGGCCGGGGCTCAACCGGGTGTTCGTCAGGCTCCCCGGGGCCGGCGACGCGATCTTGGTGCGGGCCAACACCTCCGCGCTGTCGGTGTGCATCTCCCCCGGCCCGGTCGGGTTCCTGGCGCCCTAGACCAGCGGTCTGCCGGTGCGGATCCGCCAGTCCAGGTCCTTGAGCAGGACGTTGAACGGGAACTGCCGCAGGAACGCCGGCATCAGGTGGTTGGCGGTGCGCAACACCCGGATGATCCGGTTGAACCGCCGCTCCCGCTGCGCATCCCAGGGCAGGCGCATCTCGTCGCGGAACCGTTGCGGCAGAAAGCCGGTGGTGATCAGGCCGGCCAGCTCCTCGGACCGGCGTTGCAGCGGGCCGGGCAGGGCCAGCCCCCGCATCCGGGCCACCGCGATCGGATACAGGTACTCGCGCACCGCATCGTCGATGTGGACGTTGTCCAGGTTCCGGTGCCAGTACGCGTCGAAGGCGGCGCGGTCGGCCGGCCACATGTCCTCCGGGACCTGCAGGGTGGTGCCCAGCGCCATCCCCTCGCGGTAGTGCCGGTCGGCCGTCTCGTCGTCCATCTCGCCGATGAACATCCGGTACACGTCGACCCCGCCCTTGTACAGGCAGGCGGCCACCCACATCTGCAGGTCCTTGTCGAAGGCGTGGTATTTCACCGGGCTGTCCTCGGTCGAATAGACCTGGGCGTGGGCCCGGTTGACGGCCTTGCGGAAGGCGGCCTTCTGCTCATCGCTGCCGAGGGTGGCCACCGCCAGGTAGGTGAAGGTGGTCCTGGCCCGTTTGATCGGGTGCAGGTCCACCCGCCCACTCTCGACCCGGCTCTCCATGACGCCGTAGCCGACGCCCGGCCGGGCCAGCTGCATGATCACGTTGGCCGGGCCGGCCAGCAGGGCCACCCCCATCAGGCCGTCGTCGATGCTGGCCCCGCGCCTGCGCCGGCTGCCAGGGCCGCTCGGACCTGCGGATTCGCCCATCGCCCGCTCGACATGCCGAACCGGTTCACTGACCGTCATGGTCACCCCCATCCAAAACTGCGAACGTGTGTTTCCTGATATTGGCCCGCCGGGGTGACGGCTGTCAAGATGTCTGAATGGCGCCTGTGCGCCCCTACCGGGGCATCGAAGCGGCCGACCGCCTCGCCCAGCGCCGCGGCCGGCTGCTGAGCGCGGGGCTGGACCTGCTGGGCGCCGAGCACACCGACCTGACCGTCCGGGCGGTCTGCCGCACGGCCGGGCTGGCCGCGCGGTACTTCTACGAGAGCTTCACCGACAAGGACCAGTTCGTCGCCGCGGTCTACGACTGGGTGATCGGCGATATCGCCGCGTCCACTCAGGCCGCCGTCGCCGCCGTGCCGCTGCGCCAGCAGACCGCGGCCGGGATGGCCAATGTCGTGCGCACTATCGCCGACGACCCCAGGGTGGGCCGGCTGCTGTTCAGCACCGAACTGTCCAACGACGTGCTGGCCCGCAAGCGGGCCGAGTCCATCTCGTTCTTCGCGGCGCTGCTCAGTCAGCACACCGGCGACGCATTGCGGCTGCGGGAGAACGACACCGTCAAGGCCACTTCGCATTTCGCGGTCGGCGGCGTGACGCAGACCATCAGCGCGTGGCTGGCCGGCGAAATCGACTTCACCCCGGAGCGGCTCGCCGAGCATCTGCGGTCGATGCTCGACGATCTGGCCGGACCCCAGGTGCCCCGGCCGTGACCGGACCCGGCCTGTACCGGCCCGGCCCGGCCCTGGCCGGCCACATCGACTTCTTCGGATACTGGCGGCGTTCGGACGGGGTGACCCACCGCAGCCGGGCCCTGCCCCGGGGCGCGGCGACCGTCATCATCGACCTCAGCGACCGCCGCCACATCGACTTCTACGCCGCCGACGGCACCACCCGGCTCGACGTCGCGTCGGCATTCGTCGCGGGTGCGGGCGCCACCTCATACGTCACCCAGATCGACCCGGCGCAGACGGTCATGACGATCCACTTCCGGCCCGGTGGCGCGGCGGCCTTCCTGGCCACGCCGCTGGGGGATTTGGAGAACACCTGCGTAGGGCTCGCCGACATCTGGGGCGGCCGGTGGACCGCCCTGCACCAACGGTTGATCGAGACACCGTCGGTGCGAACGCGTCTCGCGCTGCTCGAAGAGTTCCTGCTGCGGCGGATGCGGCCGCGCGACAGTACCGTCGCGACGGTACTGGACGCGGTCGAGCGGCGGCCGTCGATGCGCGTCGCTGATGCCGGCGCGCTGGTGGGCGCCAACCCGAAGCGGCTGATCGCACTGTTCCGCGACGAGGTCGGCCAGACCCCCAAGACCTACCTGCGGGTCCGGCGGTTACAGGCCGCGCTGCGCCGCCTGGACTCCGATGCGGGGCGCGGAGCCGATATCGCCGCCGATCTGGGCTATTTCGACCAGGCCCATTTCGTCCGGGAATTCCGGGCTTTCACCGCGATGACGCCGACGCAGTACGCCAGGCGCCGGATGTGGCTGCCCAGCCATGTCGGGCTCAGCCCGTCCCGGTGAACCGTCGGAGCGTGGTCGGCGACCAGCCCGGGTCACCGGTGCCGGCATAGCGCACCCAGGCGCCATGCATCTCGGCGGCCAACCCGGCGGGCAGTTCTCCTGGGCCGAGCAGCGCACCGGGGCCGCGCAACACATCCAGGCCGGTATTTCCGAACACGAACGGCAGCTCCATCGCGTGTGCCGCGCCCAACTGTCCGTCCACCGCCCCCGACCGCCAACCGAATTCATAGCGATGGGTCGGCGCCGCAGCGTTCTGCGCGCGCAGTTCGGCCATCCGCCCGCTTCCGGTCCGGAACAACGCGTCACCCAGGACGGCGGCACGCAGTTCGCCGTACCCCGCGCCCGGGTGCCGGGTCCGGTAGCTGTCCACCAGGGCGTCGGGATCGGGGTGCACGTGCGCGGCGACCTCGCGCACATCGGCTGGCGTGGAGGTGTCGAACTTGCCCTGCGGCACCAGGTACAGGTTGCCCTCCTCGGTGGTGGTGCCGATGAGCAGCGCGACCCGGGGATGTGCCGATTCCGCCGGCTGACGCTCGGCCACCAGGCTGAACGGGCTGAGCCCGACCAGCGGGTCGAACCTGTCGCCGGTCCGCAGGTCCAGTCCGGCCAGCTCGGGCACCACATCGGCCAGCTGCGCATCCGAGCGCCCGTCGAAGTCGGCGAGCGTGGGCGCCACCCCGAGGGCAGCGGCCGCCGCGCGGGTGACCCGACCGGCCTGCTCGGCGGAGAACGCGCCGAAACCGTTGCCGCTCTGCATGATCGCCCGCCGCATCAACCGATCCGCCTGCGGGTCGGCGAGAACCCCCGCGGTGATGGTGGCACCCGCCGACTGGCCGAACAGCGTGACATTGTCGGGGTCGCCGCCGAATGCGGCGATGTTGGCCCGCACCCATCGCAGGGCGGCGATCACGTCGAGCAGCCCCCGGTTGGCCGGTGCCCCCGGCAGATCCAGGAATCCGGCGATACCGAGCCGGTAGGTGACCGTCACCAGGACGACGCCGTCGCGGGCGAATGCGGCGCCGTCGTAGAGCGCGGCGTGCGCCGAGCCGGAGACGAAGCCGCCGCCGTGCACGAACACCATGACCGGCGCCTGCCGCACTCCCCGGCGGGCCCACACGTCGACGGTGAGGTAGTCGGGGTCGCGGACCCAGCCGGGTCCGAAGAACGGTGACATGTCCAGGCGCCCGAATCCGCCCCGGCGGGGCTGCGGCGCCGTCGGATACGGCTGCGCCGCAGCCCGCACACCCCGCCACGGCTCATGCGGCGCCGGAGCGGCGAACCGGCCCGACTCGGATGGTGGTGCGGCATAAGGGATGTTGAAGACGGCGACGTCACCGGCGACCTGGCTGCCGCGGACCGCGCCGGATGCGGTGTCGACGACCGGCTCAGACATGGGCGCTCACCCGCTCGAACGGCGCCCACGCCTTGACGGCGAACCGGTTCCCGTCCCGCACCACCTCGGCCCCGCCGTGCCCACCGAGATGCGCGGGAAACACCAGCGTGTTCGTATCGGCCGCCTCGCCGAGCACCCGGTGCCGGGTGGCGCGGGCCTGCCCGGGATCCTCGCAGAAGCAGCTGTTGGTGTCGGGTTCGACGAACTGCAGGGCGGTGTGCAGCATATCGCCGACGAACACCGCACGGTCGGCCCCCGACCCCAGCCGCAGCACCGACGAACCGGGGGTATGCCCGGGGGCCAGCTCCAGCGTCAGATTGGCGTCGATCTGGAAGGTATTGTCCCACAATGTGGTTTGGCCCGCGGCGTGCACAGGTGCGACGCTGTCGGTGAACACGTTGTCGTGCGCAGGGTCCGCGGCGGGCCGGTTGTCCGGATTCCAGAACTCGAAGTCCCGGCGCGGCATGAGGTAATCGGCGTTCGGGAAGGTCGGCACCCAGTTGCCGTCGTCCAGGTAGGTGTTCCAGCCGACGTGATCGACGTGCAGGTGCGTGTTGATCACCAGGTCGACGTCCTCGGGGGCCACGCCGGCCGCGGCGAGGTTCGCCAGGAAGCCGGTGTCGAGGTGGTGCCATACCGGCGTGAGCGGCCGTTCCTTGTGGTTACCCACCCCGGTGTCGACCAGGATGGTCCGGCCTTCGCTGCGCAGCAGCCAGGTCTGGATGGCCGAGATGCACGCATCGGCCGCCGGGTCGTAGAAATCGGGCGCCAGCCAGGGTTCGTTGCGCCGCCACGCCCCCTCGGGGCTCTCCGGGAAGAAGGTCTCCGGCGACATCTCGACGGAGCCGTAGTACTCCATGACCCGGGTGACTGTGACGTCACCCAACACGATTTGGTTCATGTCGCCAGCCTGCGGGTCTGCCGCCGGGGCAACCAGACCTGGGCCTGCCTACCCCTGGCAGGGTCAGGCAGCCGGCGCAGGCACGGCGCATAGTGGTGTGATGACCACTGGACAACTCGGCGAGTTCCTGCGCGCCCGGCGGGCCAGGCTCAGCCCCGAGGACGCCGGCCTGCCCCGGTTCGGTGAACGCCGCCGGGTGTCGGGGTTGCGCCGCGAGGAGCTCGCGCAACTGGCCGGGGTGAGCGCGTCCTACTACACCCGCCTTGAGCAGGGGCAGTCGGTGAACGCATCCGACGCAATCCTGGAGGCGCTGGCCGGTGCCCTGCAGTTGGACGCCCACGAGCGCAGGCATCTGCACGAACTCGCCGCGCAGCGTCCCAGGCCGACCCGTCGACCCCCGGTGGAGCGGGTCGGCGCACTGACCCGGGATCTGCTGCGCTCGCTGGACAACCTGCCCGCCCTGGTGGTCGGGCGGCGCACCGACATCCTGGCCTGGAATCGACTGGGGCACGCCTTGTTCGCCGGTCATCTCGACCCGGCCTCGGTGGACCGCCCAGCCGAGCGGCCCAACCTGGGTCGGCTGCTGTTTCTCGATCCGCACACCCGCGACCTGTACGTGGACTGGCCGCGCAAGGCGCGCGCGGTGGTCGGCAATCTGCGCCTGGTCGCGGGCCGCCATCCCGAGGACGCCCTGCTGGCCGGGCTGATCGGTGAACTGTCCATGCAGAGCCCCGAGTTCGTGTCGCTGTGGGCCGATCACCGGGTCAAGCCGTGCGAGGCGGACACCTACGACCTGCGCCACCCCCTGGTCGGCGGGTTCACCGTCACCCAGCAGAACCTCAGGGTCGCCCGCAACCCCGAGCAGTCCCTGTGCCTGGTGACGACCGCGGAGGGATCCGCCTCCGCCGACACCATGGCGCTGCTGGCCCGCTCGATCGAGGGCAAAAATATCCAAGACCGCCCGGTGGCCGAGCGCGCATGATGGCGCCATGACTGATTCCGGACAAGCCGTCGCCGACACCGGGCTGCTGGTCGCCGCCATCCGGGCCGAGGAATCCCGGCGCGAGGACCGGCTTTTCGTCGATCCGTTCGCCGAGCGCCTGGCCGGGGAGGCCGGCAGGCGCCTGCTCACCGAGGCACTGGCCGCGACCGGCGAGAAGACGACGCTGCAGATCGTCGTCCGCACCAGGTTCTGGGATGAAGCACTGCTGCGCGCGGTAGGCCGGGTGGACCAGGTCGTCATCCTCGCCGCCGGGATGGATGCCCGGGCCTACCGGTTGCCCTGGCCCACCGGCACCACCATCTACGAACTCGACCAGCCCGCCGTGATCGCCGCGAAAGACCGGCTGCTGGCCGGTGACGAACCGCGGACCCGGCGGGTGGCGGTCGGGGTCGATCTGGCCGAGGAGTGGACCGTCGCGCTGCGGGCCGCCGGATTCGACCCGAACCGGCCCGCGGTCTGGCTGATCGAGGGGCTGCTGCAGTATCTGGACGAGCCCGCGGTGCACACCGTGTTCGAGCGCGTCGACGCGATGTCGGCGCCCGGCTCGGTGCTGTTGTACGACATCGTCGGCAAGACCCTGCTGGATTCGGTGCTGCTGGCCGCGGTCCGCACCTCGATGGCCGAGAGCGGCGCACCGTGGCTGTTCGGCACCGACGAACCGGGTGAGCTGAGCGGACGGCTCGGCTGGTCGGCCACCGTCACCGACGTGGCCGAGCCGGGCAACGCCTGGAACCGGTGGTTCGCCCCCGCGGTGCCGCTCGACGTTCCCGGTGTCCCGCGCGGCTACTTCGTCGAGGCGACCAAACCGGCCTGATCCGCGGGCGGCCTGCGGTCGGCCGAGGTCATCGGCGTCGCGTGCGCCTCGTCATCGGTGAATTCCCTGGTCCAGCACGCGAATTCCAGGGTGATGCCGTCCGGGTCGAAGAAGTAGAACGAGCGCACATAGACACCGGGGTGCAGCGTCGCCGAAACCTGCATGGCGCTGTTGTCGTGGTTGAGCACCGGACCCACCCGAACCCCCTTGGCCTTGAGCTTGCCCCGGTACTCGTCGAACTTCTCGGCGGGCACGTGCAGGGCCAGGTGGTTCATCGATCCGGTGGCGCTGACGATCTCACCGATCCCCGGGATAGCGGCCGGCGCCGAGATCCCCGGGACACCGTCGGGCGCATCACGGAACCAGAAGAACGCCACGCAGTCGCCGTTGCCGACGTCGAAGAAGAAGTGCTGGCCGATTCCACCGGGCAGATCCAGCGATTTGATCAGCGGCATCCCCAGCACGTTGCTGTAGAAGTCGACCGTGCGTTCCATATCCGAACACACCAGCGCCACATGGTTGATTCCGCCGAATTCGAATTCGTTGTTGGGATTGTCGGGCTTGATCACGTCGGGACTCCTTCGGTGCGAAAGTGCCGATACCTGGCGCCGCTCCAGAACTGAATCTAACATCAGATTCAGATACGATCAACGTCCGTGCGCGTGCGAGAGGGGTCCGGTGACCGTCAGTCCCCGTGAACAGTTGCCGACCGCGCGCGGGCGCCAGACCCAGGCCGCGATCGACACCGCCGCCCGAACCGTGATCGCCCGCAAGGGCATTCTGGCCGCGACGATCGCCGATATCGCCACCGAGGCGGGCCGCTCGACGGCATCGTTCTACAACTATTACGACTCCAAAGAAGCCATGGTCCGCGAATGGGCGCTGCGGTTCCGCGACGAGGCCCGCGAACGGGCCCGCGCGGTGGCCGTACCCGGCCTGACCGACCGGGAACGGTCCTACCAGGCCGTCTCGGCACACTGGACGACCTACCGGCACCGGCTGGCCGAGATCATCAGCGTGTCGCAGCTCGCGATGATCAACGACGACTTCGCCAGATACTGGGCCGAGATCTGCGAACTTCCCATCGCGCTGATCACGAGTATGGTCGAACACGCTCAGCGGCAAGGGTTCTGCCCCGACGACGACGCTCACCTGACCGCTGTCGCCCTGGTGTCGATGCTCAACCAGTTCTGCTACACCAAACTCTCCGGCGGCAACGCCGACGATGTCGACGACGAGGCGTGCATCACCACGCTGGCCAACATCTTCCACCGGACCATCTACCACAAGGAGGATCCGCGAGCATGAGCAGAACGCCGGGAACATCGGCGGCCGCGGGGGTCATCCGCGAATTCATCGGCGTGGAGTCACCGACCGCACGCCGGGCCGGAGCGGGAGGCCATCCCTGCCAAGGCATCTACTACCGCGGCGTGGGCCGCAAACCCAAGGTGGCGTTGATCGCCACCCACTACCAGATCGACTTCTCCGAGCACTACCTCGCCGACTACATGGCCACAAGGGGCATCGGCTTCCTGGGCTGGAACACCCGGTTCCGGGGCTTCGAGAGCAGCTTCCTCCTGGACCACGCGCTGGTGGACATCGGCGTCGGGGTCCGCTGGCTGCGTGAGGTCCAGGGCATCGAGACCGTTGTCCTGCTCGGCAATTCGGGTGGCGGCTCGCTGATGGCGGCCTACCAGGCCCAGGCCGTCGACCACCACATCACCCCGCTCGAGGGGATGCGCCCGGCGGCGGGCCTGACCGATCTGCCCCGCGCCGACGGGTATGTGGCCAGCGCGGCGCACCCCGGGCGCCCGGAGGTGCTGACCGCGTGGATGGACGCGGCCGTGGTCGACGAGAACGACGCGGTCGCCACTGATCCCGGCCTCGACCTCTTCGACAGCCGCAACGGCCCGCCGTATACCGAGGACTTCGTCACCCGGTACCGCGCGGCCCAGACCGCCCGCAACGAGGCCATCACCGACTGGGCCGAACAGGAACTCAAACACGTTCAGGCGGCCGGATATTCGGACCGCCCGTTCACCGTCATGCGAACCTGGGCCGACCCCAGGATGGTGGACCCGACGATCGAACCCACCCGGCGCCAACCCAACCTGTGCTACGCGGGCGTCCCGGCCAAAGCCAACCGCTCGGCGCGCGGTATCGCCGCGGCCACCACGCTGCGCAACTGGCTCGGGATGTGGAGCCTGCGCCGCGCCCAGACCAGGGCCGAACCCCATCTGGCCAGAATCGACTGCCCGGCGCTGGTGATCAACGCCGACCAGGACACCGGGGTGTATCCGTCCGACGCCCAACGGATCTACGACGCCCTGGCCGGGCCGGACAAAACCCGGTGTTCGATCGACACCGACCACTACTTCACCACCCCTGGCGCGCGCAGCGAACAAGCCGACACCATCGCCAGGTGGATCGCACGGCGGTGGCGGTGAACCCCGGCCCGATGCGGGTGCTGGCCCACTTCGTCCCCGGCGACCGGATCCTGGATCTCATTGCCCCGCACCAGGACTGGCTGGACGTCCGGTTCTGCGCCGAGGACGACGACAAGACCTTCTACCGCGAGCTGCCCGAGGCGGAGGTGCTCTGGCATGTGCTGCGCCCGGTGTCCGGCGACGATCTGCAGCGGGCGTTGCGGCTGCGCCTGGTGCACAAACTCGGTGCCGGGGTCAACACGATCGACGTCGACACCGCGACGCGCCTCGGCATCCTGGTGGCCAATATGCCGGGGGCGAACTCCGCGTCGGTCGCCGAGGGGACGGTGCTGTTGATGCTGGCCGCACTGCGGCAACTGGTCGACCTGGACCGCTACACCCGCGACGGTGCGGGCTGGCCGCCCGATCCCGCACTCGGCGAGACGGTGCGCGATATCGGCGGCTGCACGGTCGGGCTCGTCGGCTACGGCAACGTGGCCAAGCGGGTCGAGCGGATCGTCACGGCGATGGGCGCCGAGGTGGTGCACACCAGCACCCGCGACACCGGCCACCCACGCTGGCGCACCCTGCCCGAGCTGCTGGCGACCAGCGATGTGGTGTCGCTGCACCTGCCGCTGACCGAGGCCACCCGTGGGCTGCTCGGCCCCGAGGCGATCGCCTCGATGAAACCGGGGGCCGTCATCGTCAACACCGCGCGGGGACCGATCGTGGACGAACCGGCGCTGCTCGACGCGCTGGGCACCGGGCAGATCGGGGCGGCCGGCCTGGACGTGTTCGAGGTCGAGCCGATCCCGGCCGGCCACCCACTGCTGGGGCTGGAGAATGTGGTGCTCACCCCGCACGTGGCCTGGTACACGGTGGACACCATGCACCGGTACCTGACCGCGGGGATCGAGAACTGCCGCCGGATTCGCGACGGCCAACCCCTCGAAAACATCGTCAACGAGGCCGGCTAAGCCGCCTAAGTGGTGCAGGTCACCCCGATGTAGGCTCGGGTTCAACCGACCGGTTATTCGGGAGATGGCCCTAACGGAGGAGACGCATGCCCCTCGCAATCCTGTCCGAGCACACCGCCCTGGCCGATTCGGTCCGGTCGTTCGTCGAGCGGGTGGCACCGTCCGAGGTGCTGCACGAGGCACTGGACGCCGATAACGACACCCCGATCACCAATCCGCCGTCCTACTGGAAGGCCGCGGCCGGCCAGGGGCTCTCCGGGGTCCACCTGTCCGAATCCGTCGGCGGGCAGGGGTTCGGCATCCTCGAGCTGGCCATCGTGCTGGCCGAGTTCGGCTACGGCGCGGTGCCGGGTCCGTTCGTCCCTTCGGCGATCGCGAGTGCGCTCATCGCCGCCAACGACCCCGACGCCAAGGTCCTCAGCGAGCTGGCCTCGGGTGACACCGTCGCCGCCTACGCCATCGACTCCGGCCTCACCGCGACCCGGCACGACTCGGGGCTGGTGATCCGCGGCGAGGTGCGGGCCGTACCTGCCGCGGCGCAGGCCTCGATCCTGGTGCTGCCGGTCGCCGGGCTGAACGAGGAAAGCTCCGGTGAGGAATGGGTGATCCTGGACGCCGAGCAGCTGGAGATCGAACCCGTCCGCAGCGTCGACCCGCTGCGGCCGCTGGCACATGTGCGGGCGAACGCGGTGGAGGTCACCTCCGAGGAGGAACCGGCCCGGGTGCTGTCGAACCTCAGCCGGCCGCTGGCCCGTGCCCTGATGGCCACGCTGCTGTCGGCCGAGGCCGTCGGCGTCGCCCGCTGGGCCACCGACACCGCGACCGAGTACGCCAAGATCCGCGAACAGTTCGGCAGGCCCATCGGCCAGTTCCAGGCCATCAAACACAAGTGCGCCGGCATGATCGCTGATACCGAGCGGGCCACCGCCGCGGTCTGGGATGCCGCCCGGGCCCTCGACGAGGTCGGTGAGAACGGCTCGCAGGACCCGCGTTTCGAGTTCGCCGCCGCGGTGGCGGCCACCCTGGCACCCGCCGCGGCGCAACAGTGCGCACAGGACTGCATCCAGGTGCACGGCGGTATCGGCTTCACCTGGGAACACGACGCCAACGTCTACTACCGGCGCGCGCTGGTGCTCGCGGCGAGCTTCGGCCGGGCCGCCGACTATCCGCAACAGGTTCTCGACACCGCGACCAGCACCGGCATGCGGACCGTCGACATCGACCTCGATCCCGACACCCAGAAACTGCGCGACGAGATCCGCGCGGAAGTCGCTGCCCTCAAAGCACTCTCGCGCGGCGCCGAGCGCAACACCGCGATCGCCGAGGGCGGCTGGGTGCAACCGCACCTCCCCAGGCCGTGGGGCCGGGCGTCCGAGCCGATCGAGCAGATCATCATCGCCCAGGAGTTCGCCGCGGGCCGGGTCAAGCGCCCCCAGATGGGCATCGCCGCCTGGATCATCCCGTCGATCGTGGCCTACGGCACCGATGAGCAGCAGCAGCGTTTCCTGCCGCCCACGTTCCGCGGCGAAATGATCTGGTGCCAGCTGTTTTCCGAACCGGGTGCGGGGTCGGACCTGGCCGGCCTGAGCACCAAGGCGACCAAGGTCGACGGCGGCTGGCGGATCACCGGTCAGAAGATTTGGACCACCGGTGCGCAGTACTCGGCGTGGGGCGCGCTGCTGGCGCGCACCGATCCCAAAGCGCCGAAACATCAGGGCATCACCTATTTCCTGCTCGATATGACATCGCCCGGCGTAGAGGTCAAACCGCTGCGGGAACTGACCGGCAACGCGATGTTCAACACGGTGTTCATCGACGATGTGTTCGTGCCCGACGAGATGGTGCTCGGCGAGGTCGACCGGGGCTGGGAGGTCAGCCGCAACACGCTGACCAACGAGCGGGTGTCGATCGGCAGCAGCGAGCCGCCGTTCCTGGCCAACCTCGACCAGTTCGTGGAATTCCTGCGCGACGGCCACTTCGACCAGATCGAGCAGAACCACGCCGGCCGGTTGATCGCCCAGGGCCACGCCGCGAAGGTGCTCAACCTGCGGTCCACCCTGCTCACGCTGGCCGGTGGCGACGCCATGCCCGCGGCGGCGATCTCCAAGCTGCTGTCGATGAAGACCGGCCAGGGCTACGCCGAGTTCGCGGTGGCCTCGTTCGGCACCGACGGGGCGATCGGCGACCCCGAGCAGGACCCGGGTCGTTGGGCCGGCTATCTGCTGGCCAGCCGGGCCACCACGATCTACGGCGGCACCACCGAGGTGCAGCTCAACATCATCGCCGAGCGGCTGCTCGGCCTGCCCCGCGACCCCTAACCTCCTCCAACCTCCTCCCGCGAGCAGACGCAAAACTGTCCATTTCCCCGTGGAAATGGACAGTTTTGTGTCTGCTCGCCGTCTTGACGAATGGGGCGAACGTTCGTACGTTTGTGAACCATGTCATGGTCCACCGAGGATCTCGTCGACGACAACGTGCCGTTGTGGGTGCAGCTCGCCAATCGGTTCCGGGCCGGGATCGACGCCGAGGAGTTCCTCGAAGGCGACGTCCTCCCCTCGGAATCCCAGATCGTCGCACGGTTCCGGGTTAGCCGGTCCACCGCTCGAAACGCGCTCAACCAACTCGAGCACGAAGGACTCGTCCTGCGCAGATCGGGTAAAGGCACCACCGTCCTTCCCCCCAAGGTGGAGCAACCGCTCAACCTGCTCAGGAGCTTCTCCGAGGACATGCGCCACCGCGGCCTAGAACCCGGCTACGGCAGGCTGCGGGTGTACTGCGACGAGATGCCCACCGCCGCGGCGGGTGCGCTCGGCGGTGCGGCAGGCGAACCCACGCTGCGGGTGGAACGTCTGCTGCTCGCGAACGGGTCGGCGATCGCGCTGAGCACGTCGTGGCTCGCGCCGGCGGCGGTGCCTGCCAGGACCCCGGTGGACAATCATCCCCTGTTGGAGAAGTCCCTGTACGGGTGGCTCGAGGCGGTGCACGAGATCCGGATAGCCGGCGGCACCGAGGTCATCGAGGCCGCCGTCACCGACAAACCCCTCGCGGCCGCACTCGACGTCGCGGTCGGCAGTCCGCTGCTGGTCGCGACCCGCACCGCCCGTGCGGTCGACGGGGCGCCGATCGAATACGTGGAGCGTCAGTACCGCGCCGATCGCTATCGCTACCGCATCGAACTCGTGAGACCGTGATGATCCGGGCACTGTTCGTCGGCGACGCCAGCTGGGATACCACCATCGTTACCGGCCACCTCCCGGAAGCCGACGAAAAAGTGGTGGTACCAGAACTTTTCGACGGCCCAGGCGGGGTCGCCGCCAATGCCGCCATGGCCTTCGCGCGTACCGGCGCAGCCGCCGAGATCTGCACCGCCATCGGTGACGACCTCGCCGGCGCCGAGATCGTCGCCGGGTTACGGCGAACCGGCCTGACGGTGACCGCGGAACGATTGTCCGGCCGGTCATCGCGTGCGGTCACGGTGCTCGCCGACGGATGCGGCGGTGAGAAACGACTCTTCCTGGCCCCGGGGCAGGCGATGTACCCCTCGGCCTCGGCGATCCGGTCCATCGACCTGACCGGCGTCGGGTGGGTGCACACCGCGCTCTACGACCTCGTCGCCGGAATCGACCTGGCCGCGCGATGCCGGCAAGCCGGTGTCCGATTCTCCGTCGACCTGGAGCCCGCGACGATTCCTGCCGATGCGTCGGCACTGGCACCGGCGCTGCGCGGATGCGCGGCAGTCATGGTCAACCGCCGGGCGATGACGGCGCTCGGCCCCGACGGCCCGGCCTGGCTGGCCGGTCTGGTTGCCGGCGAGATCGTCGAAACGCTCGGCTCCGACGGGGTACGCATCGCCACCGCCGGCCGGTCATACGACATCGGTGCCCCGGCGCTCGCATACGACCCGGTCGACACCACCGGCGCCGGAGACGCGTTCGCCGGCTGGTACATCGCCGAACTGCTGGCCGGGCACCCACCGGTCGCCGCAGCCGAAACCGCGGTAGCCGCTGCCACATACAGCGTTCAACGTCTCGGCACCTACCCGTCCTACCCGGACCGCAACGAACTCGCCGCCTTCCTCGGCGGCCACCGCAACAGAAAGGCAACACCTTGACCGCCCCTGTCGTTATGCCGGAGAAACCGAGTGCACTCGGAGCGTTGTTCGACGAATCCCACCCGATCATCGGTGTCGTCCACCTGCGCCCGCTTCCGGGCTCGCCGCTCTACGACGGTGAACACGTCGGCGACATCTATGCCGCGGGCGTTCGCGACGCGAAAACCCTTGCGGCCAGCGGGATCGACGGCATCATGATCGAGAATGCCAGCGACCAGCCGTTCCTGCGACCCGACGACATCGGGCCGGAGACCGTTGCCGGCCTGACCGCCGCGGGCTCCGAGATCCGCAATGCGGTCGATGTACCCCTCGGCATCACCTGCGTGGCCAACGGGGCGATTCCCGGCTTCGCTGTCGCGAAAGCTATTGACGCCAAATGGGTCCGAGTCAACCAGTGGGCCAACGCCTATGTGGCCAACGAGGGCTTCCTGAACGGGGACGCGGCCAAGGCACTGCGCTACCGCAACGCGATCGGTGCCCGCGACATCAAGGTGCTCGCCGATGTGCACGTGAAATTCGGCGCCCACGCCATCACCTCAGACCGCAGCATCCCCGAACAGGCGGCCGATGCGGAATGGCACCTGGCCGACGTCCTCATCGCGACCGGCACCCGAACCGGGTCTCCCACCGAGCCCGGGGAAGTCGAGGACGTCCGACGAGGAACTCAACTGCCGGTGATCGTCGGGTCGGGTATGAACCCCGAACAGTTGAACACGTTGTTCGCGGTCGCCGACGGCGCCATCGTCGGCCAGTGGCTCAAAGTCGATGGCCGCTGGTGGAATCCGGTCGACCAGGAGCGTGCGGAGCGGCTCGTCGCCGCGGCACGCGAGTTCCGGAGCGCCTCAGGTGGCTGATCCAACGGTCGGCACCGACATCTTCGACGTCGACGGCGTCGAACAGGCCGTCGTCCTCCTGCTCTGCCGGCGCAGGTACGAGATCCGCGGCGCGATCGCCCGCGATGCGGCGAATAACGTTGTCGCGCTGTTCGATACGCTGCGCGAGGAAGGATGGAGCACCTCGGTCGCCGGGATGTTCGGCGACGCGTGCCCGGCCGAGGTGTATGAGACCGGGTTCGCCCACGACATCGACGTGATCCTCGCGCTCGAGGCCCCGACGATGGCCGCGGCGTACCACGGAGCCGACCGTCTGGAGCAAGCCGGCTGGTCGAGGCTGTTCCGCACCGAATGGAACATCGGGCGACGCGAATTCAGCCCGGTGCCGTCCAGCCGGGGCCGCGACGCCACCGCCCCGTGGAACATGTTCGCCCTGTGGGAATGGAACGACGCATGGCAGGCCGCAACCCCCGAGCAGCGTCGCGAGTACGACATCGAATGCGATCGGGCGTTCCGGTCCGATATCGACTCGGGCGTCAGCATCGCCGGGCGGCACCGGCTCGACGCCCAGTCGACGTGGCATCACCTGGGGATGTGGGAGGCACCGACTTTCGGCCACATCACCGATGGGATTGCCGTCCACGAAGAGGTCGCCGACCTCATGTTCACCACCTCCAGACACTACGTCGGGCACCGGCGCCTGGCAGCCGACTACTTCGGAGCCGTCGCATGAATGACACCCTCTGGATCCACCACGCCCGTCCCAGGAGCGGCTGGTACCGCCTCCCCGAGCAGGAGCGCCGAGCACTGCGGGCGCGCTGGTCGGCGCTCGACGCGCAGGCCACCACCGGTGGTGCCGTGCGGATAGGCGATTACGCGGTACGCGGGCAGAGCGACTTCGCCACAGTGGAGGTCTGGCAGTTCGCCACACCCGAAGACATCCACGGTTTCTGGGAACGGCGGGTCGCCGCCGACTACGCGGTGTGGTTCGCCTTCGCCAACCAGGTCGGCGTTTCCGCGCCGCCAGCTGCCGAGGAGCAGCCATGACCACCCCGCCGACTCTTCGCGCCGAGGCCATCTCGAAGCGCTACGGTCAGGTCACCGCACTGGACGGCGCCGACCTGGAGGTTCGCGGCGGCCAGGTGTGCGCGCTCATCGGTGACAACGGCGCGGGTAAGTCGACCCTGGTGAAAATCCTGTCCGGGGCCGAAACACCGGACGGCGGCGCGATTTATCTCGACGGCGAGGCCGTCACCATGGCCTCGCCCAGCGCGGCCCAGGACCTCGGGGTATCGACGGTGTTCCAGGATCTGGCCCTGGCCTCCGATATCGGCCCGGCCGACAACTTCTACCTGGGCCGCGAACTGCTTAGGGGTGGGCGGCTGGCACGGATGTTCGGGGTCACCGACCGCAAGCGGATGGCCGCCACGGCCCGCGAGGAATTCGCCAGGCTCGGCGTGAATCTCAAGTCGATGAACGTTGCGGTCGGTTCGCTGTCGGGTGGCCAGCGCCAGTCGATCGCGATCGCCCGGGCCGCCGCATGGGCGGACAAGGTCATCATTCTCGACGAGCCGACCGCCGCGCTCGGCGTCGTGCAGACCGACCGGGTGCTGCGCCTGGTACGGACCGTGGCCGACCGCGGGCTGGCCGTGATCCTGGTGACGCACAACATGACACACGTCGTCGAGGTCGCCGACTCGGTACAGGTCCTGCGGCTCGGGCGTCGCGTCGCGACGTTCGACCGGGGCCAGAGCACCGTCGAGAAGCTGGTCGCCGCCATGACCAGCGACACCGCCGCGCAGAAGGAGAGCGAAGGACGATGACGAACAGTGCACCGGCCGCCCCCTTGTCAGCCGTCGTTCCGGACGTCGAAACACCCAGCGCATCAACCCGGTTCAAACATATCCTGGGCAGCGGATGGATTCTGATCCTGCTCGTCGCCATGCTCGCCACGTTCACGATGCTGCGGCCCGGCCAGTTCGCGACGCCGTTCAACCTGACCACCCTGGCCATCGACGCCGCGATCCTGCTGGTCCTCGCGGTCGGACAGGCCTTCGTCATCATGACCGCCGGTATCGACCTGTCGGTCGGATCGGTCCTGGTGTTCTCCTCGGTGGTCTGCACGCTGACCATGCTCGCCATGTCGGGGGATTCGACGGAAACCTACGGCCAGACCGACGCCGGCTGGCTCGTCATCGCCGTCGGGGCACTGGTCGCAGTCGCGGCGGGAACGGTGTGGGGTGTGATCAACGGCCTGCTGGTGTCCCGAACCCGAATACCGGCGCTCATCGTCACGCTCGGCACCATGGGGATGGCACTCGGCGCAGCCCAGTTGCTCACCAACGGCCAGGATGTCCGCGGTGTTCCGGAGAAGCTGGTGAACGTGATCGGCTCCGGGAAGCTTGCCGGCATTCCGGCGCTCGTCGTCATCGCCGCCGTGGTGGCCGTCGTCGCGGGTCTGGTGCTGCGCAAGACCCGATTCGGTACCTGGACCCTGGCGACCGGCTCCAATGCCGAGGCCGCAAGGCGGTCCGGAGTCAAGGTGCGCAATCAGCTGCTGAAGGTCTATGCGATCGCGGGTGCGCTGGCCGGACTGGCCGGCATCATGGCCGTGGCGAGGTTCTCCACCACCACCATCGCGGGCCACACCCAGGACAATCTCGCCACCATATCCGCGGTCGTGCTCGGCGGAACCAGCCTGTTCGGCGGGGTGGGCACCATCCCGGGAACCGTCATCGGTGTCTTCATCCCGGTCGTCCTGCTCAACGGGTTCATCATCCTCGGAATCCCGCCCTTCTGGCAGACGGTGGCGATGGGCGCGGTACTGATCGTCGCCGTGTGGATCGACCAGGCCAAACGGCACAAGAACACCCGTCTGTGAACCGCCTAGCCCCGAATCGTAAGGAACCGCAATGAAAAATCGACTGCTCATCCCGATCACCCTGCTCGCGTCGGGAGCGCTGGTGGCCTGTACCACCGGGACGGGTCCGCAGACCGGGTCCGGCGCACCGGCGAACGGTAACAACGTCGCCCTCGTCCTGGGCACCAGCGGCAGCCCGTTCTACGAGGCCATGGCCTGCGGAGCCAAGGATGAGGCCGGCAAGCTGGGGCTCAACCTGGATGTCAGTGCCGCGGCACAGTTCTCGGGCGACGCGCAGGTGCCGATCATCAACGCGGTCACCGCGAGCAAGCCCAGCGTGGCCGCCGTGGTACCCACCGACGAGCAGGCACTGGGCGCGCCACTGGGCAATCTGGTCTCGAACGGAACGCGGTTGATCACCGTCGATCAGACGTTGAGCCGCAACGACATCGTCGACAGCGCCATCACCACCGACAATGTGGCGGGCGGCGGACTCGCCGCCGGCGAGGTCAATACCCTCATCGGCGGCAAGGGCAAGGTCCTGGTCGTCACGCAGCCACCGGGGTCGAGCGCACAGGATCAGCGGGTCGAAGGGTTCGAGAAGGAGATCGCGACCTACGGCGGTATCGAATACCTCGGGCCCCAATATGCTTCGAACGACCCGCAGAAGGTCGCCCAGATCGTCACCGCGACCCTCGCCGCCCACCCCGACCTGACCGCCGTGTTCGCCACCAACGACCAGGGCGCCATCGGCGTCGTCACCGGGCTGCGACAGGCCGGGAAAACCGGTGACGTCAAGGTCGTCGCGTACGACGCCGCCACCGCCGAGGTCGACGGGCTCAAGAACGGCGCCATCCAGGTGCTCATCGCGCAGGACCCCACCACCGAGGGACGTCTCGCGATGCAGACCGCCAAGAAGATCATCGACGGCCAGGACGTCGACCCCGAGGTGCAGACCGACCTCATCACGATCCGAGCCGGCGAACTCGACAAGGCCGACCAATACGAATACAAGGCCGGCTGCTAGCCCACCTTGCGGCGCGACCCCTCTCACCATCCAGGCCCAGATCCTCGACCTGATCCGGGCCAAGGTCGACGACACCGGTTCGGCCGTCC
>NZ_JBSFPX010000040.1:0-43285 GCF_053588415.1 Mycobacterium sp. NPDC003449 | reverse complement strand
CGACCGAGAAACGCAAACTGATGCTCGACCTCTACAAGCGGGTCATCGACGGGGTGGCCGACCTCGGCTTCCCGATCAGCATCCACTTCGAAGCGGCTTACGGGGTATCGCGGCCCGCGTTCGACACCTTCGCCGAGATGCTCGACTACTGGTCGCCGGACCAGGCCTGACGGATCAGCCGACCGTGAAGGTGAACTCGGCGACCCCGTCGACGCCGCCCGAGACCACATCGCCGGGTTGCATCGGCCCGACCCCGGCCGGCGTCCCGGTGTAGATCAGGTCGCCGGGTGCCAGGTCCACCGCGGTCGAGATCGCGGCGATGACCTCCGGCACCGACCAGATCAGCTCTTTCAGGTCGCCCTGCTGTTTGAGGTCATCGTTGACCCGCAGCCAGATCGCACCGGTATCTGGGTGGCCGACCTCGGCGACCGGACGGATCGGGGTGCACGGCGCCGACGCGTCGAAACCCTTGGCCCAGTCCCACGGCCGGCTCAGCTTCTTGGCCTGGTCCTGCAGATCACGCCGGGTCAGGTCGACGCCGACACCGTAGCCCCACACCAGGTTCGGCGCGTCGTCGGCCGCGATGTCGCGGCCACCGGACCCCAGCGCCACCACCAGTTCGATCTCGTGGTGGAACTGTGAGGTCAGCGACGGGTACGGAACCGTGCCCGCGGCGTCGATGACGGCGTCGGCCGGCTTCATGAAGAAGAACGGCGGCTCGCGGTCCGGATCCTTACCCATCTCGCGGGCGTGGGCCGCGTAGTTGCGACCGACGCAGAACACCCGCCGGATCGGGAAACGTTCGGGCCCGGTGCTCACCGGAAGGGATGCCTGCGGTGGCGGGGCGATCGCGTACTCGGTCATGGGACCCATCATTGCGAAGGCCGTCGCGGGCCGGCGAACGAGGTTGTCACCAGATCGCGCAGTGGCATGATTATGGCATGAGTCGCACACGCCTGAGCACCACGGTCGACGCGGAGTTGCTCGGTAACGCCCGCAGGGCCCGGTCGGGGATCACCGACGCCGCACTGATCGACGAAGCCCTGGAGGCGCTGCTCAGCCGTCACCGTTCCGCCGTGGTGGACGCCGGCTACCGGGCCTACGACAAGCACCCGCCGGACGAGCCCGACGAATGGGGCGATCTGACATCCTGGCGACGAGCGGCCGGCGCCTCGTGAGCGAGGTGCCTGCCCGCGGCGAACTCTGGTGGTGCGAGCTGCCGCAAGTCGGACGGCGCCCGGTGGTGGTCCTGTCCCGCGACGCCGCCATTCCGAGGCTGCGACGCGCGCTGGTCGCCCCCTGCACGACGACGATCCGCGAGCTGGCCAGCGAGGTTGTCCTGGAGCCGGGCACCGACCCGATCCCACGGCGTTCGGCCGTCAACCTCGACTCGATCGAGAGCGTGGCAACCGCGGTTCTGGTCGATCGGCTCGGCCGGTTGGCCGATGTCCGGATGCGGGAGGTATGCGCGGCGCTGGGCGTGGCGGTCGACTGCTCGCGAATGTGAATCCTGTGCGATGTGCGGGCCGATTTCTCGCCGACGATTCACACTCGCGAGCGCGCTACGTCAGAAGGCCTCGTTGCTGAGCTGCATGACGTCGCCGTCGACCGATTCGACGACCTCGCGAACCGCGGTCAGCAGCGGCAACATGTTGTGCGCGAAGAACTTCGCCGCCGCGATCTTGCCCTCGTAGAACGGTCGGTCACGGTCCTCGGCTTCGGCGAGTGCGGTCGTGGCCACCTGGGCGCCGACCAGCAGGCGCCAGCCGATCAGCAGATCGCCGACCGCCAGCAGGAAACGCACCGAACCGAGCCCCACCTTGTACAGCTGCTCGGGCTGCTCCTGGGCCGACATCAGATACCCGGTGAGGGTGGCCGCCATGGACTGCACATCCGCGAGCGCCGTGGCCAGCCGCTCGATCTCGGTCTTGAGTTCGGCGCCCCCGGCCTCGACGGTCTGGGTGATCTGGGCCGACACATGGGCCAGTGCGCCGCCCTGATCGCGGACGATCTTGCGGAAGAAGAAGTCCAGCGCCTGGATGGCGGTGGTGCCCTCGTACAGCGAGTCGATCTTGGCGTCGCGGATGTACTGCTCGATCGGATAGTCCTGCAGGTAGCCCGAACCGCCAAGGGTCTGCAGGGATTCGGTCAGGATCTCGTAGGCGCGTTCGGAGCCGACCCCCTTCACGATCGGCAGCAGCAGATCCTCGACCCGGTGCGCCAGCTCGGCATCGGCGCCTGAGACCTGTTGCGCCACCACGGGATCCTGATGGGCGGCGGTGTAGAGGTACACCGACCGTAACCCCTCGGCGTACGCCTTCTGGGTGAGCAGGCTGCGCCGGACATCGGGGTGCTCGATGATCGGGACGCGCGGTGCGGTCTTGTCGGTCATCTTGAGCATGTCCGAGCCCTGGATCCGCTCCTTGGCGTAGGCCAGCGCGTTCAGGTAGCCGGTCGACAGGGTGCCCGCCGACTTCACCCCGACGGTCATCCGGGCGTTCTCGATCACCCGGAACATCTGCGCGATGCCGTTGTGGACGTCGCCGACGAGGTAACCGACGGCCGGGGTGCCGTGCGCACCGAACGTCAATTCGCACGTGGGCGACGACTTGATGCCCATCTTGTGTTCGAGGCCCGTCATGAATACGCCGTTACGGTCGCCCAGTTCGAGCGTCTCGGGATCGAACAGGAACTTGGGCACATAGAACAGGCTCAGCCCCTTGGTGCCGGGTCCGGCGCCCTCGGGGCGGGCCAGCACCAGATGGAACACGTTCTCGGCGGTGTCGCCGACGTCGCCGCCCGAGATGAACCGCTTGACGCCGTCGATGTGCCAGGTGCCGTCGGGTTGGGCGACGGCCTTGGTGCGGCCGGCACCGACGTCGGAGCCCGCGTCGGGCTCGGTCAGCACCATGGTGCCCGACCAGCCCCGGTCCATGCTCATCCGGGCCCAGCGCTGCTGCTCCTGGGTGCCGACCTCGGCCAGGGTGTGGGCCATCGCCGGACCCAGACCGTAGAAGAACATCGCGGATGGGTTGGCGCACATGATCATTTCCTGGATGCCCCACACCAGAGATGCGGGCGCGGGTGTGCCACCGGCGTTCTCGGCGATGCCGATGCGCCACCACTCGGCGTCCTTGACCGCCTGCACGGTCTTGGCGATCGGGCCGGGCACCGTGATGTCGTGCGTGGCCGGATCGAAGGTCGGCGGGTTGCGGTCGCTGTCGGCGAAGGACTCCGCGACAACGCCTTCGGCGAACCGGGCGACCTCGTCGAGCATGGTCCGCACGGTGTCGCTGTCGAGCTCGCCGAACGAGCCGGAGTCGAGGATCGGCCCCAAGCCGAGAACCTGGAAAAGATTGAATTCGAGATCGCGCACATTGGCGATGTAATGACCCACGATCCGAAAGCGTTGCTCACGCCAGGCGGGATACGCAACCGTAGGTATCGCCGACCTACGCCTACGCAACCGGATGTTGCCAGCTCAATGCCGGGTATGACCTGCATCACACCTGGTCCCGGGGGCCTATCCTTGGTCGAGTGTCCGAACCGTCAGTCGCCGAGTTGCGCGCCCGCCTCGACGGTCTGACCATCCGGGACGCGGCCCGGCTCGGCCGGCGGCTGCGCAATCTCCGGGATCCCGGGAAACTCGCCGGGCAGTTCGCCGCGGCGGAAGCGCTGGTGCTGACCCGGCAAGCCGCCGTCCCGGACATCACCTATCCCGACCTGCCGGTCAGCGAGCGTCGCGCCGACCTCGCCGCGGCCATCGAAGCCAACCAGGTGGTGATCGTCGCGGGGGAGACCGGATCGGGTAAGACCACTCAGCTGCCCAAGATCTGTCTGGAGCTGGGCCGCGGCATCCGCGGCACCATCGGCCATACCCAGCCACGCCGGCTGGCGGCGCGCACGGTCGCGCAGCGGATCGCCGACGAGCTCGGTACCCCACTCGGCGATGCGGTCGGCTATACCGTCCGGTTCACCGATCAGGCCAGTGACGCAACGCTGGTCAAACTGATGACCGACGGCATTCTGCTCGCCGAGATCCAGCGGGACCGCAGGCTGCTGCGCTACGACACGCTGATCCTCGACGAGGCCCACGAGCGCAGCCTCAACATCGACTTCCTCCTCGGGTACCTGCGTGAGCTGCTGCCGCGCCGCCCCGATCTCAAGGTGATCGTCACCTCGGCGACGATCGAGCCGGAGCGGTTCGCCGCGCACTTCGATCACGCGCCGATCGTCGAGGTGTCGGGTCGAACGTATCCCGTCGAGATCCGCTACCGGCCACTGGAAGTCGCCGTGACATCGGACACCGATGACGATCCCGACGATCCCGACCACGAGATCGTGCGTAGCGTGATCCGCGATCCGACCGAGGCCATCATCGACGCGGTCGCCGAACTGGAATCCGAGCCACCCGGCGATGTGCTGGTGTTCCTGTCCGGGGAACGTGAGATCCGGGACACCGCCGAAGCCCTTCGGACCGTGCTGGACGACCGCACCGAGGTGCTGCCGCTCTACGCCCGGCTGTCCACGGCCGAACAGCAGAAGGTGTTCCAGCCGAGCCCGGCGCTGCGCCGGATCGTGCTGTCCACCAATGTCGCCGAAACCTCGCTGACCGTTCCGGGCATCCGCTATGTCGTCGACCCCGGCACCGCGCGCATCTCCCGCTACAGCAGGCGGACCAAGGTGCAGCGGCTGCCGATCGAGCCGATCTCGCAGGCCTCGGCCGCGCAGCGAGCCGGCCGGTCGGGACGCACCGCGCCCGGTGTCTGCATCCGGCTGTACTCCGAGGCCGATTTCGAATCCCGGCCCCGCTACACCGATCCGGAGATCCTGCGGACCAACCTGGCCGCGGTCATCCTGCAGATGGCCGCGCTGGGGTTGGGTGCGGTCGAGGATTTCCCGTTTCTCGATCCGCCCGACGCACGCAGCATCCGCGACGGCGTCCAACTGTTGCAGGAACTCGGTGCCTTCGACTCCGGTGGTGCTCTCACCGAGGTGGGGCGCCGCCTGGCCCGCCTGCCGCTCGACCCGCGGGTCGGCCGGATGATCCTGCAGGCCGGCACCGAAGGCTGCGTGCGTGAGGTGCTGGTGCTGGCCGCGGCACTGTCGATCCCGGACCCACGGGAACGGCCGGCCGACCGCGAGGAGGCGGCCCGACAGAAGCACGCCAGGTTCTCCGACGCCGACTGCTCATCTGATTTTGAGGCCTACCTCAACCTGTGGAACTATCTGCGTGAGCAGCGTAACCAGCGCTCCGGCAGTGCTTTCCGGAGGATGTGCCGAGACGAGTTCCTGCACTACCTGCGGATTCGGGAATGGCAGGACCTGACCGGGCAGCTGCGCAACATCGCCCGCGATATCGGAATCCGTGAGTCCGACGAACCGGCCGAGCCGGCCGCCATCCATGCCGCGCTCACTGCGGGGCTGCTCTCGCATATCGGGTTGCGCGAGGGCGAGGGCCGCGACTATGCCGGGGCCCGCAACTCGAAATTCGTGCTGGCGCCCGGCTCGGTGCTGACCAGGAAACCGCCCCGCTGGATCGTAGTGGCCGACCTGGTCGAGACCAGCAGGCTGTTCGGGCGGGTCGCGGCGCGCATCGAACCCGAGGCCGTCGAGCGGGTCGCGGACCATCTCGTACAGCGCAGCTACAGCGAGCCGCACTGGGAGGCGAAGCGGGCCGCGGTGATGGCCTTCGAACGGGTGACGCTCTACGGGCTGCCGCTGGTTGCGCGCCGTAAGGTCGGCTACGCCCAGATCGAGCCGGAGCTGTGCCGTGAGTTGTTCATCCGGCATGCGCTGGTGGAAGGTGACTGGCAGACCCGGCACCACTTCTTCCGCGACAACGCCCGGCTGCGTGCGGATCTGGAGGAGATGGAGGAGCGCGCGCGCCGGCGTGACCTGCTGGTCGGCGACGACGAGGTCTACGCGTTGTATGACGCCAGGATCCCGGCCGATATCGTTTCGGGACGCCACTTCGACGGTTGGTGGAAGAAACAGCGGCACCGGACGCCGGACCTGCTCACCTTCACCCGCGACGACCTGGTGCGCACCACCGACGACGCCGACGAGCATCCCGACACCTGGCAGACCGGCGACCTGCGGTTGCCACTGAGCTACCGCTTCGAACCGGGGGCGGCCGACGACGGTGTCACCGTGCACGTCCCGGTCGGCGTGCTGGCCCGGCTCGGCGGGGAGGGATTCGCCTGGCAGGTCCCGGCACTGCGTGAGGAGCTGGTCACCGCGCTGATCAAATCACTGCCGAAAGACCTGCGCCGCAACTTCGTTCCGGCACCCGACACCGCCCGCGCGATCCTTGCCGATCTCGATCCGGGCACAGATTCACTGCTGGATTCCGTGCAGCGCGAACTACGCAGGCGTAGCGGCATTCTGGTGCCGATCGAGGCGTTCGACCTGAGTAAGCTCCCGCCGCATCTGCGGGTCACGTTCGCCGTGGAATCCTCGGACGGCGAAGAGGTGGCCCGCGGTAAGGATATCGAGGCGCTGCGCGAGCAGCTGGCGGTTCCGGTGGCGCAGGCCGTGGCCGATGCGGTCGCGGGCGACCTGGAACGCAGCGGTCTCACAACCTGGCCCGAGGATCTGCCCGAGCTGCCCCGCATGGTGGAGAATGCCAGTGGCGGGCACACCGTGCGCGGCTACCCGGCATTTGTCGACACGGGAAAGTCGGTGGACCTCAAGGTTTTCGCCAGCCAAGCCGAACAGTCCGCCGCGATGCGCCGCGGCCTGCGCCGATTACTGCGGCTGAGCGTGCCGTCGCCGGTCAAGGCGATCGAACGGGGACTGGGCACCAGGGCCCGGCTGTCGCTCAACGCGAACCCGGACGGCACCCTGGCCGCACTGCTCGACGACTGCGCCGACGCCGCCGCCGACGTGCTGCTGCGTGCGCCGGTGTGGACCCGGGCGGAGTTCGTGGCCCTGACCGAGCGGGCCGCCAAGGAGCTGGGACCCACCACGCAGGCCGCGGTGACCCGGGTCGAGAAGGTGCTCGCCGCCGTACACGAGGCACGGGTGGCGGTGCCGGACACACCGTCGCAGGCCCAGTCGGATGCCGTCGCCGATATCCGGTCACAGCTGGATCGGTTGCTGCCCAGAGGATTTGTCACCAGCGCGGGAATCGCGAGGTTGGCCGACCTGACCCGCTACCTCACCGCGGTCCTGCGCAGGCTGGAGCGGCTGGCGCAGGCGCCTGCGGCCGACCGGGACCGGATGCAGCGGGTCCACGCCGTCGAGGACGCCTACGACGATCTGGTGCAGGCCCTGTCACCGGCCCGCGCGGCCGCCGCCGACGTCCGCGAGATCGCCTGGCAGATCGAGGAATTGCGGGTCAGTCTGTGGGCCCAGCAGCTCGGGACGCCGCGGCCGGTCAGCGAACAGCGAATCTACAAGGCCATCGACGCCGTCACCCGTTAGCTGACGGTGTGCTCGACGAGGCCGATGTCGTCGAGCACCAGGGTGAGGGTATCTCCTGGTCGGAGCCAGTTCCCGGTCTCCATGCCACTGCCGCCGGGGAGCGTCCCGGTGCCGAAAAGCTCACCCGGGAACAGTGGTTCGCTGCGTGAGGCATGTGCCAGCACCTCGCCGAGGCTGTGCTGCATCCCGGCGCTGCTCACGTTGCTCACCACCGAACCGTTGAGGACGACGGACCCGGTGAGCCGGTCGATCCGGGGCAGGACATCGTCGGCGGTCACCGCGGTCTCCGACATCGAACTGGTGAAGTGCTTCGACTTCTGCGGCCCGAAGCCGCTGAGCATCTCGGGACGCTGCACATCGCGGGCGCTGAAATCGTTGAGCAGGACGAACGCGCCGATCGCTGCGGTCGCCTCGGCCGGCGATGCGCCCAACAGCGGTGCGGCCAGGACGAAACCGATCTCCAGCTCGAAGTCCAGTGCCTGCGAATAGCTCGGCACGGCTATCGGTGTGCCCGAAGGCACGAACGTCTGAGCGTTCGACATGTAATAGATGGGCTGGCGGTAGAACAGCGGTTTGGGCTTGAACTGCGGTACCGGTCGACCCGTCACCCGCTCGAACAGGGAGGTCACCCGGAAAAGGCCGGGATGGAAGCGCCGGATCAGGCCCCGCGCGGCGTCGATATTGTGCTGTTCGTACAGCATGAAGTCACGGAACGACACCGGCTGGAATGGCAGCAGGTGCGGGCTGTGCCGGAGCTGACGGTCGGCCGCGGCAAGCTGCCAGTCCTCGTCGAACACCGGGCCGCCGAGCGGTGTGAGGTCGGGATGGGGCGTCCAATTTCCGTCCGGGTCAAGCGACTCGACCCGGAGGCCGGTGCCGCCGCGGACTCGGCGAAGCTTCATGGCACGCCGTGGCTCAGCGGGGGAGTGCCGCGGGTATGACGGGCGTTCGGGGATAGGCGGGCGCCGCGGGATAGCCGGGTGCGGCAGGGTAGCCGGGCGCGGCGGGGTAGGCGGGCGCGGCCGCGACACCGGGCACCTGCGCGACCTGGCCGGGCATAACGGTCTGGCCCGGAACCGGCGCCACCTGTCCTGGCACGGCGGGGGCCTGGCCCGGCACGGCCGGTGCCTGCGCGGGCTCCGGGGCACCGACGCCGAGCACCCGCAGCAGGTCGGGCTTCATATCCTGCAACTGCTGACCCCAGTAGTTCCAGTTGTGGGTGCCGTTGGGCGGGAAGCTGAACTTCGCGTTCCTGCCGCCTGCGGCCACGTACTTCTGCTGAAACTCCTTGTTGGAGTTGACGGTGATATTCTCCAGGAACTGCGCGCTGTACATCGTGCCGAAGTTTCCGTCGGAGGCGTCCAGATCGGATGGCGTGCCGTTGCCGCAGTACACCCAGATGGCGGTGTTGTTGGCCACCAGACGGTTGATGTTGACCGTCGGGTCGTTACGCCTCCACGCCGGATCGTTCGAAAGGCCCCACATATCGGCCGCGTTGTAGCCACCCGCGTCTTTCATCGCGAATCCGATCATGGTGGGCCACAATCCGTTCGATGGGTTGAGAAATCCCGACAGGGCACCGGCGAAGATGAACTGGGTGGGGTGCCAGGCCGCCAGCGTCAGCGCCGCGCCCCCCGACATCGAAAGCCCGACGGCGGCGTTGCCGACCGGGGAGACACCACGGTTGGTGGACAGCCAGCCGGGCAGTTCCTGGGTGAGGAACGTCTCCCACTTGTAGGTGGTGGTTCCGGCGGTGCCCGCGGCCGGGCGGTACCAGTCGCTGTAGAAGCTGGACTGCCCGCCGACCGGCATCACGACCGCGACACCGGAATCGTGGTACCACTCGAAAGCCGCGGTGTTGATGTCCCAGCCGTTGGCGTCGTCCTGGGCGCGCAGCCCGTCGAGCAGATAGAGCGCGTGTGCACCCCCGGAACTGGGCGTCGGGCCGCTGGCCGGCTGGAACTGGACCTTGATGTCACGCCCCATCGCCGGCGACGGCACCTGCAGGTATTCGACCGGTAGTCCTTCGGGTGAGTACGCCGCCGCGTTCGGCAGCGGTCCGGCCACCCATAGTGCGGAGAGGGTCATTGCGGCCACCGCGGCCGCTGCCACGCGGCGCCACATCCTGTTCGGGAACGTCCGCTTCACACCGGCACGCTAACAACGCCGACCTGCCGATCACCCGGGCCGCGCCCGGCGTAACCGCTCTGTTATCAAGGCGATTCAGTTCCGATGCCGGTGCCTGCGGTTCGGCGCCAATCGCGTGGCGACGCGCCATGGACCCGCCGGAAGCGTCTGCTGAAATACCCGGGGTCGGCCATTCCGACCCGTTGGGCGACCTCGGCGACGGGCAGGGCGGTAGTGGCGAGCAGCTCGCGGGCCAGGCTCATGCGTCGCTCGGTGATCCAGTCGCCGACCGTACGCCCGGTCCTCCGGCGCACCAGCGTGGTGAGATGGCCTGCGGTCATCCCGACCTCGTCGGCGACGTCACGCAACGACAGCGGCTCGGCCAGCCGCCGGTCGATCACGGTGAACACATCGGCCAGAAGTGGCTCACCGCTGCGGCGCAGGTCGCCGACCACATCGTCGGCCAGCCGGGCCAGGTCGATGAGCAGCAGGGTCAGGTGAGCCAGCACCGCCTGCCGGAATCCGTCCCTGCGCATCGCGATCTCGGCCTCGATCGTCGCAATCCCGTCGTCCCATCCGGATCGCCGGTCGGCGGGTACCGCGAGCTGGAGCAGACCCCCGGACCGGCCGTGGCTGAATGGGAACAGCAGCGGGTGCGCCTGCCACACCGGCCATGGCGAATGGCCGTCGCCGCCGAGCGCGGCCGGGTCGAAGAACACCCCGACGCCGCTGCCGTCGGGGTCGACCCGCATCGGGTCGACCACCCGGCCCGGCGCCACCACGCTCACCACCGCGGTGTCGGGTGTGTACCAGAGCACCGGGAACTCGTGAATATGCGGCCGGTGCTCGGGCAGATCGGCACGCCTGCCCCGGACCACCGTGACCGGAGGTACACCGCACTCAGTCCAGTACCGGTAGACCGGGACACCCGCGCGGTGGGTGACCAACCGGGACGCATCGACCACACTGCCAAAGATAGTCCCGATATTCCCGATGATCATCAAACACCGCAGCTGAAAATCGGTTCACGATGAACAGCATGGCCGAACATCATCCGCATCTGTTGAAGAACCGTCACGATTATCTGCCCGCGGCGGGCCACGATCTGCTGTTACCGGGCTACGACCTGCTGACCCGGCTGCTGGGGATGGGCCGGACCTACGATGCCCTGGTCGCACAGGCCGACCTGGCCGACGGTCAGCGCGTGGTCGAGATCGGTTGCGGCACCGGAAATCTCACCATGCGACTGAAGCGGTCTCGCCCCGGGGCGGATATCACGGGCACTGATCCCGATCCCCGTGCGCTGGCCCGGGCTCAGCGGAAGGTCAAGGGTATGACCGAGATCCGGTTCGAGCGGGCCTACGCCCAGGACCTGCCGTTCGCCGACGGGGTATTCGACCGGGCGCTGTCCTCGATGATGCTGCACCACCTGGACGAGCCCACCAAGGCCGCGGCGGCGGCAGAGCTGTTCCGGGTACTGAAACCGGGCGGGCAGGTACATATCGTCGATGTCGGCGGGGACATGTCCGCCGACCACCACCCGGCGGCCCGCTTCATGAAACACAACCCGCACAACGCGGGGAACCTGGGAGATGCGTTGCCGCGGTTGTTCTCCTCGGCCGGATTCGACTGCGCCGTGGCAGGCACCGTGCCGCACCGCCTGATCGGCAGGCTCACCTTCTACCGCGCGGTCCGCCGGGAAGGCTAGACCGGACCGGTGACTACCCGCCGACGGTCCCGCGGTCGACGCTGAGACCGGCCTTGACCTGGCGGGTGAGGTCGTCGCCGAGCACCTCGACGAGGCCGGCTTCGACGCCGTCCAGTGCGGCCGCGGCGACCGCGGCCGGGTCGGCCTTGGGGGCGTCGACGCCCGCGGTCATATCGGTGTCCATATAAGCGACGTGCAGCGCGGTCACGGCAACATTCTTGGGAGCCAATTCCTCGCGGACAGAATCGGTTTGGGACCACAGGGCGGCCTTGGCCGCCGAATAGGCGCCGATGCCCGCCGGGTGCACCCAGGACAGCACCGATGCGATGTTGAGCACGGCACCGGGCGCGTTGGCGATCAGGTGCGGAGCGAAGGCCCGGGTGACCGCCAAGGTGCCGAAGTAATGCGATTCCATCTGGGCGCGGATGTCGTCGAGCGGACCGTCGAGCAGGCCGTTGTAGCTGGCGGTGCCCGCGTTGTTCACCAGAAGGGTGGTGTCGCGGGCGATCTCGGCCGCGGCGTCGATGCTGACCGGATCGGTGATGTCGATCCGGACCGGGATGACGCCGTCGAGGTCGACGGACTCGGGTTTGCGCGCCGCGGCGTACACCTTGGCGCCGCGGGCTACGAGTTGTCGGGCCAGGTGGCGGCCAAGGCCGCGGTTGGCTCCGGTGACGAATGCGACCGATCCCTGAATCTGCACGGCTACTCCTTGGCTGGGTCTGCCCCCGAGGGCTGACTTGGTTATATGGAGTGAGAACCGCGGGGTGGGGCGGGTTGTTCCCGCCGGTGGTCAGCCGGCCATGAACTCGTCGTAGGCCGAGGCCAGTTCCGGCGCCAGCGCCGTCACGTCGCAGCTGCGTTGGGTGTCGCCGATCGGTGCCAGGATCCCGCGCAGGTCGTTGTACTCGCCCGGATTGGACGTGAAGTAGCCACGCAGGGTGGCCGCGGCCTCGGCACGGGGCTGGGTGAAGGCGGTGCTCACCGCCTGATTCGCGCCAGGGTGGGTGTCGAGGTAGGCGCGGGCCGCATCGGAGGTCGCGCTGACGGTGCGGCTGACCTCGCTCGCGCTGCAGTCCGGCGCCGCATTTGCCGCAGGCGCGCCGATCATCGTCGCGGCGACGCCGCCGAGCAGACCCGACGCGCAGATGCCGGCAATTCCGACGCGTGAAGTGATACCAGTGAATTTCATGATCAATTTCCTTTGGGTCGTGTTGCGATCCGGTCTCGACCGGTCGCCGACTTCCCCGCCCGAATCGACGGTAACCGCGTCCCCGGTGGGCAAAACTCGCGTGGCCCGGTGCGGTGCCGCCGGTGCGACGGCGTTACCGGTCGCGGCAGTGAATTGCGCCTCAAATTCCGACCTGTTCGCCGGGTGGTAAAGCGAATTCTCAGACTCCGGCCGACGTTCTTAATTGATCGTGATGTGCGCGGTTATCGAATCGTTATCGTCGGCCGGGCTCAGCTAACCATGTCAACTCAGCGTTTTGCCCGTAGCTCGGCCAGCGAATTCCGCAGACCGCCGTCGAGACGGATCTGGACGCCCGCCACGGCCAGCATCGCCGCGGCGGTGACCAGGTGCACCACCGCGTCGGTGACGTTGTTCGGGAAGGAGAAGACGTAGGCGACCTGATTCGAGAAGAACGCCCAGATCCCGGGTAGTGCCCCGGCCACCGCGGCCAACAGCAGATACAGCACCGACCAGGATTTGCGCCAGCACAGGATCAGCCCCGGCCCGAACAGGGCCAGCCCGGCGACCGCGTGCCAACCGTTGTAGTCCATGCCGAAAAGCTGGACCGTCGGGGCGCCGGGGCCGGTCGCGAAGCTGGGTTCGAGGATGAACCCGATAATCGCCTGGACCACGTGAAACGCCGCGATGATCAGCAGTCCCCATTGCGCGAAGCTCCATTGCTTCATGGCTCGGACGCTACGTCTACTACAGCGTGTAGTCAATGCCCGTATAGGGTCGGTGGGTGGACATCCGCCCGGCCACCGATGCCGATATCGCCGGGATCGCGCCGTTCTTTCGCGCCATCGTCGCCGACGGCGAAAGCTACACCTATCCCGAGGACCTGACCGACGCGCAGATCGCCGGGCTCTGGCTCGGACCCCCGCCCGGCCGAACCATTGTCGCGGTCGCGGACACTCACATCGTCGGCACCGCCAGGATGGGGCCGAACAAGCCCGGCCGCGGCGATCACGTCGGTACCGCGAGCTTCATGGTCGATCCCGCGTCCCCGGTCCGCGGTGCCGGACGTGCGATGGCCCGGTGGGTGATCGACTGGCATCGCGAGAACGGTTATACGGCAATCCAGTTCAATGCCGTCGTGGAGACCAATGCGCGGGCCGTCGCCCTGTGGCAGGACCTGGGTTTCCGGATCATCGGCACCGTGCCGAAGGCCTACCGGTCCCGCAGGCACGGCTTGGTCGGGTTGCACATCATGTATCTCGAACTCGGGTAGCCGTGCCTGGAATAGCGGGCCCGCCGTCGAGGTTGCCCATCGATGTGACCGCCACCACTTCTGCATTCGATCCGCGCGCACTGTTGGCCGAGGCCCGGTTGGGTGTGCTCGCCACCATCAAGGCCACCGGCATACCCCAGCTGTCCCCGGTGACGCCGTTCTACGACCGCGAGGCGGGCATCGTCTACGTGTCGATGACCGAGGGGCGCGCCAAGACCGTGAACCTGCGCCGCGACCCGCGGGCCGCGCTCGAGGTGACCAGCGCCGACGGCTGGGCCTGGGCCACCGCCGAGGGTCCGGTGACGCTGACCGGGCCGGGTACCGACCCGCAGGGGCCGGAGGTGCAGGCGCTCGTCGACTACTACCGCAGCGCGGCCGGTGAGCATCCGGACTGGGACGAGTACCGGGCGGTCATGGTGTCCGACCGCCGCGTGCTGATGGCGCTGACCGTCGAACGGGTCTACGGCGAGAAATTGCGCTGAGTCGGATCAGCGCTGCGGAATCTCGGCCGCGATCCGGTCGAGCACCGACGGGTAGCGGTTGGCCTCGCGGTGTGCGCCCGGTTTACCGCTGCTCACGACGGCGGCCGACAAGCTGCGCCGAGGATCGGCCCACACCGCGATGTCGACCAGCCCGGTGTGGCCGAACGCCGATACGGTGTCGCGGCCGAACGGCCCGAACCGCTTACCGCCCAGCATGTATCCGGTGCCCCAGCGCATCGGCTTGAGCCCGGTCGCCACATCGGGCCGCATCCTGCGGCACGGTTGGGTGGCCGCATAGAGGGTTTCGGGTTTCATGATCCGGACACCGTCGAGTTCCCCGCCGCGGCGCAGGATCTCGGCGAACCGGGACAGCTCGTCGGCATTCGACACGGTGCTCGACGATGGGACGACGCTGGTCAGGAACAGCGGGGTGTTGCTCAGCGGGATGATCCGGTCCAGGGTGCCACCCACCGCGGCGCGGAAGGCCGCGGCGATCGGCGGGGGCAGCGGCTTACCGGTGACATGGCTCGGTGCCACCAGCGCAACCTCGTCGGCGGTGACGCCGTAGTTCGTCCAGCGGAACCCGAGCGGATCGAGGATCTCCTCGGCCAGGATGTCGCGGATACCGCGTCCGGTCGCGGCCAGGACGATTTCGCGGATCAGCGGCCCCCAGGTCAGGCCGTGGTAGATGTGCACAAGGCCGGGCCGGTACACCGGTTTGAGTGCCGCCAGCTGCTGCCGGGTGTACTCACTGTCGTCGACCCGGGTGACGTCGGGCCGCGGCCCGGTGTGGATCGGGACACCGGCGCTGTGGGTCACCACGTGCCGGATGGTGGTGCGGTCCTTGCCGTGACTGGTGTAGGTCGGCAGGTAGTCACACACCCGGTCGTCGAGGGAGAAATGGCCGCGTTCCGCCAGCATGTGCACGACGGTCGTGCTGATCGCCTTGGCGGCTGAGTACACGCAGAACGGGGTTTCGGTTGTGACCGGGACCTTTTCGGCGTCGGGGGCATCGCCTGGCCCGTTGCCCCAGCCATGTCCGATCGCGCGGTTCAGCACGACCTTGCCGTCATGGCGCAGGCAGACCTGGATGGCGGGGTGCATTCCGGCCAGATACCAGTGCCGCACCTGCTGCCAGATCCGTTCGATGGCTTCCGGATCGACGCCCGAATGGTCCTCATCGCCGATATCGGTGACCGCGTCGAGGTCGGCCGGTACCGCGATTCTGCCGTCTGAGGTCATGCCTGCTTCCTGCGTAGCGTCGCGGCCAGGTGGTGCTGCAGCGGAAGGCCCACCGCACCCATCTGTACCGTGTAGGTCAGCTCGTCGTCGGATACCCGAATTGAACGGCTCAGCGCGGTAACGTTTTTCGCCGATCCGGTGAGGCCGATCGTGGTGGCGGTCAGGGTCATCTCGATCGTGGCGCCGTCGGTGCTCAGCGTCCCCTCCTGGATCTCGGTGATGCCCGTCGGGTGCGCGAGCACCCACTCGACCCGAGCGGGGGAGGGCACCCGCACGTAGCCGGTCTCGGCGTGCAGCGGCCTGCCGTCGTCGCGGGCCTTGGTGCGCTGGTGATAGGTCAGGAATGGTTTGCCGACATGGCCGAAGGTGACCTCCTCGGTGTAACCGAACGGGTCGATCGTCGGGTACTCGCCGGCGCCGAGGCCCGCCCAGCCGCCCAGCAGGGGTGCGAGCACCGCGATGCCGGGGTGCAGGCCGGGCTGGTCGATCACCCGGCCAGCCTACGGCGGTGCGCCTGCACCGCGACCGTGCGTGTTTGTCGGTGGGCGCGCCGGGTTGTGTCGGCAGTTTGCGCACGTTCGCGGTTTGGGTCGGTGAGCTGGGCCGACTTGTCGGTGGTCGAATGTATGTTCGGGGTCATGAGGTCGGGTCGAGCCGAGATCGCGGAAGCGTTCACCGCGTGGGAGGCCGCCCAGGCCCGGCTCGCCGACCTCGATTACGGCGGGTTGACCCCCGGGGAGTTGCTGGAGCTGCAGACTCGCCGCGAAGTCGTGGCCCGGCGTGATCCCGTCATCGATCACGCGTTGTTGGCGGCCCTGACGGCACAGACCGGTCCGAAGGCGGTCGGGGCCAAGAACTGGGCCGAGGTGCTACGGATCCGGTTGCGGATCTCGGCGCAGCAGGCCCGCCGCCGGCTGCGTGACGCCGAGAACCTCGGGCCGCGGACCGCGCTGAGCGGGCAGCCGTTGGCCCCGCGGCGTGCGGCGACCGCGGCCGCTCAAGCCGCGGGCAGAATCAACCAAGAGCACGTCGACCTGTTGGACACATTCGCCGAACACCTGCCCGACTGGGTGGACGCCACCACCGCCCAGCAGGCCGAACAGACCCTGCTCGCGGTCGCCGCACACCAGCCGCCCGAGGCGTTGCAGAAGGCCGCCGATCAGACGTTGTACCTGCTCAACCAGGACGGGCCCGAACCCGTCGACGAGGACTGTCAACGCAAACGCGCCATCCGCGTGGAGAAGCAGGCCGCCGACGGGATGACCCGCATGCTCGGGCTGATGACCCCGGAGTTGCGGGCCGCGCTGGAGCCGCTGCTGGCCAAGCTCACCGCGCCCGGCATGTGCAACCCCGCCGAGCAGAACCCCTGCATTTCCGGCACCCCGTCACAAGCCCAGATCGACGCCGACACCCGCACCTACCCCCAACGCGTTCACGACGCCATGCTGGTCATCTGCCGCATCGCGTTGATGTCGGGCCAACTGGGCCAGCACAACGGGCTGCCGGTCAGCATCGTGGTGACCACCACCCTGCAGGAACTGGAAGCCGGGGCCGGGGTGGCGGTCACTGCCGGCGGCGCCCGGCTGCCGATCCCGGACCTGATCCGGCTGGCCAGCCACGCCTGGCACTACCTGGCGGTGTTCGACAAACACACCAACGTCGCCTTGCATCTCGGCCGCACCAAACGGATCGCCACCCCGGGGCAGCGGCTGATGCTGTTCGCCCGCGACCGTGGCTGCACCCGACCCGGCTGCACCGCAAGCGGCTATGCCTGCCAGGCCCACCACGCCCAACAGGACTGGGACGCCGGCGGGCGAACCGACATCGACGACCTGGCCCTGGCCTGTGGTCCCGACAACCGCCTGGTCACCGCCGGCGGCTGGAGCACCGCCATGAACACCCACGGCCGCTGCGAATGGACACCGCCACGACTCCTCGACACCCGCCAAGCCCGGGTCAACAACTACCACCACCCACAGCTCTACCTCACCGAACTCGAAGACGACGACGAAACCGACTGTCAACCAGCCTGATTCCGGGCCCGCCGAGCGATCGCGACGGGGCCGACGACGGCGGAAGCTTGCCACCGTGGCCGCCGATCAGGCCGAACGGTAAGGTTCCGCAGGTGAGCACGTCCGCCAACCACGCCGCGCGGATGCGCGGTGGCCTGGTCGGCGGCTGCTCGGCCATGACGGCGGCGGTGGCCCACACCGCGGCCGGGGGTGCGCCGCCGTCCAGCAGCCCCGTGGTCGTGCTGTTGCTGGTGTGCGCGGCGCTGGGCGCGGCCGTCGCCGGATTCACGCCCGCCGCCCGTCCGGCCCGGGTGGCCCTGCTGATCGCGGGCCTTGGCGCAGGCCAGCTGCTCGGTCACCTCGCGCTCGGAATGGCAGGCGGTCACCACCACGCCGCCGCGGCGATGGACGCCCCGATGCTGGCGTTGCACATCGCCGCCGCGATCGGGCTCGGCCTGATGATCGGCGCGGTCGAATACCTCTACGTGGTCTGCGCGTCGGTGTTGTGCTGGCTGCGCATCTTCAACGCCCTGCGGATCCGCCCGGTCGGCCGTGCGATCTGGTGGCGTTCGAATGTTGTTGTGGCGCGGCCGGTTCTGCTGCGCACCGGTCTGGGAATGCGGGCACCGCCAGTGCTTCCCGGCATGGGCCACTAGCGCCCGTCCTGCACTTCGAGCCCGTCGGCACCCGGCGGGCAGTTACCCGTTGCGCGCCTGCGCGCCCGCATCCCTCACACGAAGGCATTTCCATGACCACAACCCCTGACGACCAACTACGCACCGAGTCCCCACCCGCCAAACCGCACGCCATCCGTCCGCTGCTGATCCGGTTGCACTTCTATGCGGGCATTTTCATCGGCCCGTTCATCCTGATCGCCGCCGTCACCGGGCTGCTCTACGCGCTCATCCCGCAGATCGACACCATGGTCTACCGCCACGAGCTCACCGTCGACCACGTCGGTGAGCACCGCATCCCGCTCGCCGACCAGATCGCCGCGGTGCGCGCCGCCCATCCGGAGGGCACCGTGGAGAGTGTCCGGCCACCCGCCGGGCCCGATGAGACCACCCAGGTGAGCCTGGCCGTCGATCCCGCCACGGGTGACGTGCCGCCCGACTACTCCCGCACGGTGTTCGTCGACCCCTACACCGGTGAGGTTCGCGGCGCCCTGACCACCTACGGCATGTGGATGCCGCTGCGGTCCTGGTTCGACGAACTGCACCGCAACCTGCACCTCGGCGCGGTGGGCCGCAACTACAGCGAACTCGCGGCCAGCTGGATGTGGGTGATCGCCCTGGCCGGCGTGGCGCTGTGGGTCCTGCAGCGCAGGGACGCCGCGAGGCTGCGCGCGCTGGCCGTACCCGACCGCTCGGCGAGCGGCCGGCGCCGCACGATGTCGTGGCACGCGGCCGTCGGGGTCTGGGCGATTCTGGTGCTGTTGGCCCTCTCGGTATCCGGCATCACCTGGTCGCGCTACGCGGGTGAGACGGTCAACAAGATCCAGACCCAGCTCGACACCGCGGCGCCGAGCGTCGAAACCGCACTGGCCGGCGCATCCACCGCGGCCACACCACATCACGGGCACGCGGGCGGGGAGACCAACCTGCACGGCGCAAACACCGTGCTGCAGACGGCGGAGAAGGCCGGACTGGCCGGACCGATGTGGATGTATCCCCCGGCCGAGCCCGGTGAGGCCTGGAAAGTATCTGAGCGCAAACGTGATTGGCCGACCCGCTACGATTCGATCGCGGTGGACCCGGACACCGGGCAGATCACCGATCGGGTGAACTTCGCGGACTGGCCGCTGCTGGCCAAGCTCACCGAGTGGACCATCGAGGCCCATATGGGTCTGCTGTTCGGGATCGCCAACCAGATTGTGTTGGCGCTCACCGCGATCGGTCTGATCACCGTCATCCTGCGCGGCTACCGGATGTGGTGGCAGCGTCGTCCGACCAGGGGATCCTCCTGGGCGCTCGGCCGCCCCCCGCTGCGCGGGGCGATCCGCCGACTCCCTCCGCGGGCGATCGCCGCCGTGGTGGCCGTGGCGGTCGTGATCGGGTGGTGTCTGCCGTTGTTCGGGCTGAGCCTGTTGGCCTTCCTGATCGTCGACGCCGTGGTGGCGTTGCGGAAGCGAGACGCGAATGTCTAGGTCGACGATCATTCTCGGGCTCGCGGCCCTGGCACTGGCCGGATGCGCGGCGTCGCACCAGGACGAGAAGATGGCGACGACCGTCTCGATCGCCGACCAGTGGGTGAGTGCCGCCGACACCGGGATGACGGCGGTGTTCGGTACGTTCCAGAACTCGGGTCACCACGACGCCCACATCGTGTCCGCCAATTCACCGGCCGCGGGCATGGTCGAATTGCACGAGGTGGTCGCGGATTCGGCCGGATCGAAGACGATGCGGCCGAAACCGGGCGGTTTCACCATCCCGGCAGACGGTAGTCACGAGCTGGCACCCGGTGGCGATCACCTGATGCTCATGGACCTGAGGACGGCGCTGGCGCCGGGCGCCGACGTCGAGGTCACCGTGGTGTTCGAGGACGGCTCGACACTTCCCGTCACCGCACAGGTCCGCGACGCCGCCGGCGGTGACGAGAACTACCAACCCTCGGCACCGCAGGGTCATCATGGCTGATCGTTCCCGGCTCGCGGTCAGCCGGCGGCGTCTCCTCACCGGAGGCGCCGCCGCGCTGGCCGCGGGCGCGGCAGTCACCCAGTGCGGTACCGCGCAGTCGGCGGCCCCGGCCTTCGGAGCCGACGTCGAACCGTTCCACGGCATCCATCAGCACGGCATCGCCACCGCGCCGCAATCGCATGCGGTGTTCGTCGCGTTCGACCTCAAACCGGTGGCCGGTCGTAGCGAACGCGATACCGTGGCCGCGATCCTGCGGCTGTGGACCGCCGACGCGGCCCGGCTGACCGGCGGCATCCCCGCCCTGGCCGATACCGAGCCGGAACTGGCGATGCGGCCGGCCCGGCTCACGATCACCGTGGGCCTGGGCGGCGCGCTGTTGGACCGGCTCGGGTCGGTCAGGCCGCCATCGGCCAGGGACCTGCCGGCGTTCGCGGCCGACCGGCTCGAGGACCGGTGGTCCGGTGGCGATCTGCTGGTACAGATCTGCGCCGATGATCCGGTGACCGTCGCACACGCCAACCGGGTGCTGGCCAAGAACGTCCGGTCGATGACCGTGCAGCGCTGGCGGCAGGCCGGGTTTCGCGGCGCGCGTGGCGCCGACGAGCGGGGCACGTCGATGCGCAACCTCATGGGCCAGGTGGACGGCACGGTCAACCTGGCACCCGATGAGTTCGACGACCTGGTGTGGACCGGCGATGAGGTGGATGCCGGTCTGACCGGGGGCACCCTGATGGTGATCCGGCGGATCGCGATGCGGCTGGACACCTGGGATGAGCTGGATCGGCCGAGCAAGGAGTTCACCGTGGGTCGCAGGCTGGACACCGGTGCCCCGCTGACCGGTGAACGGGAAACCGACGCACCGGATTTCGGGATGTCGCACAACGGTATTCCGGTCATCCCGGAGAACTCGCATATCGCGCTGGCGCACCACCGCACCGACCGGGAGCGGTTCCTACGCAGGCCGTACAACTACGACGATCCACCGGAACCGGGGCAGACCTCGAACAGCGGGCTGATCTTCGTGACCTGTCAACGCGACATCGACGCGCAGTTCCTGCCGGTGCAGCGCAGACTGGCCGAATTCGACGCCCTCAACCAGTGGACTACCGCCATCGGTTCCGCGGTGTTCGTGGTGTTGCCGGGTGTCACCGGGCCGGACGGTCATCTGGGGCAGGCGCTGTTGGGCGGCTGATCACGGGAGTGCGAAGCGGGCGGCGACCCGACGGTTGCTGATCTACCCTCGACAGCATGACCGATCTGGACAAGGCCGCGGCCCGACGTGAGATCGCCGACGCTCTGCTCGACGCCCTCAATCGGCGACATGAACTGCTCGACGTGATCGTGGAGGCCGATGATCGTAAGGCCGCCGTCGATGCGACGGCGGCCTTGCTCGGCACCTCGCATCCGGCGGCCGAGGCGGTCGTCGGCCTGTCCTTCGACCAGATCACCAAGGAGTCGCGGCGGCGCATCGCCGCCGAGCTCGACGACCTGAACAGCCAACTCAGTTTCACCGCCCAGGAGCGTCCGGCCAGTTCGGGCGAGACGCTGGAGCTGCGCCCGTTCTCCGCGGACACCGACCGCGACATCTTCGTTGCCCGTACTACCGATGTGGGTGCGTCCGGCGACGGATCGGGCGCGCCGGCCGCCGAGATCGACGATGAGATCAGCGCGGCGCTGGCCCGGGTGACGGCGGAGGAGGCGGCCTGGTTCGTGGCCATCGAGGGGGCCGACAAGGTCGGCATGGTTTTCGGCGAACTCGTCGGTGGCGAGGTGAACGTCCGGATCTGGGTGCATCCGGATTTCCGCAAGCGCGGCTACGGGACGGCCGCGCTGCGTAAATGCCGGTCGGAGATGGCCTCGTACTTCCCCGCGGTGCCGATGGTGGTCCGCGCCCCCGGCGCCACGCCACCCGGGTAGCAGCGTCGGCGCGCTCACCAGCGTCTTTGACGAAAACTGGTGTCAGCGCTCACAAATTACTTGGCAGCAGGCTCACAGCGGAGGATTATGGAGTCATGCTAACCATACGAAAACTCATGGGACCAGTGTTCGTAGCGGGAGCCGCAGCGGCGATTGCAGTCGCACCGACAGCCATGCTGCTCGCCGACGCGCCGTCCACTGTCAACGAAATGCCCGGAACCAGCCAGGTCATCCTGGCCGACCCCGTCGGCGGCGGCGACGCCGGTGGCGGTGGTGGCTGCGACAGCGGCCCCGGCTGGAACGGCTGCGGTGGCTGGAACCCGGCCCAGGGCGGCTGGGGTCACGGTTGCCTCAACGGCATCTGCGGTGGCTGGGACGGCCAGCGCGGGTGGGGTAACTGACCAAGCCCGCTGACGTCGGCACTACCCGATAGAGCGCTGCGGCATCCGGGCCGGCCCGCATCACGGTGCGGTCCGGCCGGATGATCGCGGCTTTCGCGCGTCCGGCGCGCAGCCACCGGCCCAGCTCATCGGCCGGGTCGGTGACGACCACCACGGCGCCGCGGCGCGACAGCGCGGCATGCTCGGGTGCCGACGGCGGCGTGGTGGTGATCACCGCAAACCCGTCGCCGAGTCTGGTGTCGACGCGGTTCCCGTCGGCCATCAGGTAATTCGGGCACAACGTGCCCGCCAGCCCCGACCCAGGCCGGTGCACCAGCGCCGATGCGGGTAACGCCGGGCTGGCGCCGTTGCGCAGCCGGTTCCGCAGGCCGGGGGTTCGCCCGGCCCACGACAGCAGCGCCCCGCGTACCGCGTCGCCGAACCGGCCGCCCGCGGTCATCGCCCATCCGACCGCAAGAGCGACGCGGATCAACTTGCGGGCGTGTGGTTTTCGTTCCTCCTCGTAGCTGTCGAGGACGGCGGCGGGCAGGTCACCGGCGAGCACCGCGGTCAGCTTCCAGCACAGGTTGAACGCATCCCGCAGGCCCGCGCCCATCCCCTGCCCGATGAACGGTGGGGTCAGGTGGGCGGCGTCGCCGAGCAGAAACACCCGGCCGTCCCGCCAGCGTTCGGCGATCCGGGCCCGGAAGGTGTACTCGGCGACCCGCACCAACTCCAGGCCGGTGGCCGCACCCACCCATGGCGCGATCAGCGGCCGCAGGTCGTCGAGCGTCTCGTACCGCTGGGCGGATTCGCCGGCCAGAAGCCGGAATTCCCAGCGGTACCGGTCTTCTCCGATCCGCATATAGGTGCCGGCCCGGACCGGGTCGCACACCTGATGGACCCCGTCCCACTGATTGAGGTCGTCGGCACACCTGATATCGGCCACCAGCCAGCGCTGCTCGAACCGCAGATCGGTCATCGGCACGCCGAGCGTCCGGCGGATCACGCTGTTGGCGCCGTCGCAGGCCAGCAGATAGTCGCCCTCGATGCGTTCGGCGGTCCCGGTGCCGCGATCGACGAAGTCCACGGCGACCCGGTCGGTGCCGATCCGGGCGAACCCGGTGACCTCGACGCCGGTCCGCAGGCGGGCCTGCGGAAACCGTTGCAGGTTGGTCCGCAGCAGCGCCTCGAGTTCGGGCTGGTCGAACATATTGGCTTGGGGGAAGCCATGTTTGCCGGCCGGCTCGCGGGTGAATCGGGCCAGCACGCGGCGGTCGGGACCGAGCAGCTGTAAGCCGGCCGCGGGCCGGGATATCGCCGCGAATCCGTCCGCGACACCGATCCGGGCCAGGATGCGATAGATCTCGTCATCGAGGTGAACGGCGCGCGGCCTGCGGTACACCTCGGGCCAGCGCTCCAACAGCACACAGTCCACGCCGTAGGACGCCAGCAATGTGGCGGCCAGGACCCCGGTCGGCCCGGCGCCGACGAGGACGACCGAGGTCACCCGAAACGCACCGTGTTGCGTTGGCGCCCGAGGTCGATCGCACCGTCGTCGGTGGCGACCGCGGCCTCGACCACGTCACCGTGGTGCAGATAGCGCGGATTGGCGGCCTGGCGTTTGAAGAACACCTTCCACTTCACCGCGGGCGGCAGCAATGAGCCGATGATCTCGAGCGGCTTGGGCGGTGCGCTCAACGCGGTACCCACCGGCGTGCCGGTGAGAATGAGATCGCCCGCGGCCAGATCCTGGAAGCGGGCCAGGGATCGCAGCGCCTGGGCGGGCCGGTACAACATGTCACCGCCCACCCGCATGTCCTGGCGCACTTCGCCGTTGACGCTCAGCCGCAGCCGGAGCTCGTCGAACCGGGCGAGTTCGTCGTCGTCGAGCAGGACCAGCGCGGGGCCGACGGGGGTGAAGCCCGGATAGGACTTGGCCTCGTAGAACTGGGTCTGCGGGAGCTGGATGTCGCGGGCCGACACATCGTTGGTCACCACCAGACCGGCGATGTAATCGCCGAGGTTGTCCGCCGATACCGTTGAGCCGACCGGGATGTCGCGGCCGAGCACCAACCCGATCTCGACCTCGTAGTCGAGCAGGCGCACATGGGCGGGTTTGACGATATCGTCGTGCGGCCCGGTGATCGAGGCCGAGGATTTGCGGAAGAAGGTCAGCGGGACGCTGCCGGGATCCATTCCGGCGTCGCGGACGTGGGAGATGTAGTTGGTCATCTGGGCCACCACCCGGCACGGTCTGGTGACCGGGGACAGTAACGTCAGGGAGTCCACCGGCACGGTGTCGGTACCCGCCGCCGCGGCAGCTACGGCCTCGCGGTCGGCCAGCAACCCGGCGGTGGTGGTCGCGGAGGTGGCGATCCGGGTGGCGCCGGAAGCCGTGTTCAGCCACCAGTTTTCGGGGGTGCGGAGGATGGAGAAGGTCATGACTGGGCTACTTTCATCAGGCCGACGAGTCGGCTGAGGTCGAATTCGTTGCTGCCGCGCAGCGCTGTGAGCATCGAACGGGCTTGGTGGGGTAGTGATCTGGGGTCGGTGCCGAGGAAGTCGCGACTGACCGGCGGACCCCACTGCGCCAGTCCCGACGCGGTGAACGGCGCCCACTCCGGGGTCACGGTGCAGTCGAACATGTCGCCGTCGGTGAAATGTTCGACCAGGAAGCCGTCCGGGTCACGCCAGTAGTCGAACAGCTGGCTGCCCTGGATGTGACGGCCGATGCCCCAGGACCGGTGATAGCCGAGGTCGCGCAGATGTTGACCGCCGGCGGCCAGCGCATCGAGGTCACACACCTGAAATGCGGAGTGCAGGTAGCGGTTCGCCGGCCCGAGGGCCAACGCCAGGGTGTGATGGTCGGCCGGGGTCATCCCGCGGTCGCAACGGATGAAGCTCATCGTGGGCCCGCGGTCGCGCTGCCCGGGAAAGAACAGGAAGTCGCTGACGATCAGCCCGAGATGGTCCAGATACCAGTCGAGGGTCTCGCGGTAGCGGGTGGTCTGCAGCACCAGATGCCCGAGGCGTTGCACCGTGGCGGGGGTCCGGGGCGGCCGCTGGGTCGCATTGGTGCGGGCGAGATCGTGGTCGACGTTGAGCACATGCGGCCGCTGGCCGGGTCGGGCCGGGAGTCGGTGGGTGCCCGCCACCACGCGCACCGGCAGGCCGCCGGGGTCGGCCAGATCCACCGCGATGCCGCCGAGCGATTCGGGCAGCGCCCGCACGGCGGCGCCGGTGTGCCGCGCGAGCCTGTGCACATCGGCCTCGTCGGCCGCGGTGAACGCCGCCGCGGTGAACCGGGAGCGGGCACCGGGCCGGATCAGCACACACGGTGCACCCGGATCGGCGCCACGCAGCCGGAGTTCGGCCGGGGTGCGTGCGGCGATGCCGAACCCGAAGTCGGCCGCGAACGCCTCGGCCCGGACCAGGTCCGGTTTCTCGAACTCCAGCCACGCGAGATCGTGCACCTTGATGACCGGATTCGGGGCCCTGCCCGGGTGGGGGTCCATCACTCCTCCTTCAGCTGACGAAATCGTCACATACGACGCTGCCGTCAGTCAATAATTTCTGACGAAATCATCAAAACTGAAGACGACCTGTTAGCCTGAGACACTGTGAGTGAGCCGTCCGAAGCCCCGGTCAGCCGGCTGGAGCGCCGCAAGCAGCGCACCAGGGCCGCGCTGGTCCGCGCCGCGCAGTCCTTCATCGCCGACGGCAAGCTGAACGTGCCGGTACTGGAGATCACCCAGGCCGCCGACGTGGGGATGGGCTCGTTCTACAACCATTTCGACAGCAAGGAGCAGCTGTTCGACGCCGCCGTCTGCGATGTGCTCGACGCCCACGGCGCCCTGCTGGACCGGCTCACCGAGGATCTGGACGACCCGGCCGAGGTGTTCGCCCGCAGTTTCCGGCTGACCGGCAGGCTGTTTCGCAGGCGACCCCAGGAGAGCCAGATCATGCTGGCCAGCGGGCTGCAACTGGTCGCATCCGCCCGCGGCCTGGCGCCGAGGGCGCGTCGCGATATCGCCGCGGCCGCCCTGGCCGGCCGGTTCACGGTCGACGATCCTGACCTCGCGCTCGCGGTCGCGGCCGGGGCGCTGCTGGGCCTGGGCCGGCTGTTGCGCGATCAGCCGGAGCGTGACGACGCGGCGGCCGCCGACCGGGTCACCGAGGACCTGCTGCGGATGTTCGGGGTGCCTGCCGACGAGGCCGCGGCCGTCTGCCGCAGGCCGCTCCCGGACCTCGACGCGCCTGACTAGTTACGGGGTTTGCAGCGCCCGCGCTGTGGAACCGAACATCACCTGCTTGATCGCCCCGAGCGTGCCCGGATCCTTACCGGCCAGTGGGCGCAGCAGGTCGGTGGCAGCCGTCGTCACCCCGCCCTCGGCGGCGGTCGCATCGACGATCCCGTGCTCCACGGCATCGGGTCCGCCGAACCGGCGCCCGGTCGTCATCGACGCCACCGCGGCCCGCGGGGTCAGCTTGGCCTGGATGAGTGCGGCCATCCCGGGGGTGAACGGGATCCGGATGTCGACCTCGGGGAAACAGAAGTAGCCGCGGTCGGCCCGCATCACCCGGAAGTCGTGCGCCATCGCCAGCATCGCCCCGGCCCCGAAGGCGTGGCCGACCACCGCCGCCGCGGTCGGGATCGGCAGCGTCAGGAAACGGGCCAGCAGCCCCTGGACCCGGCCGACGTACTCGGTGCCCTGATCGCTGTGTGCAGCAAGCCAATCCAGATCCAGGCCGTTCGAGTAGAACTTGCTGTCGGCGGTGGTGACCAACCCGTGTGCGCCCCTGTCGACGACGGCGTCGAGATGTGCCCCGACCGCATCGAGGAACTCGGGTGAGAAGCGGTTCTCGTCGTCGCCGAGGTCGAGGATGGCGATCTCGCCGTCGTAGTCCAGGGTCGGTGTCATGGTGTTCCCTTCTGTGGTGCCGGGCCGATCGTGAGTACGGCCTGTACGGCCGCGTCGAGGTGTGCGCGAGCGGTGGGGTCGGCGATTCGGTTGCGGTTCAACAGAATCGCGGTTGGCAGGTCGACGATGCAGGTTGTGACGGTATCGACGGCGGCGCGGTCCCCGCGGTTCCAGGCGCCGGCGGCCAGGTGCACCATCTGCTCAACCAGAAGCCCTTGCAGGCCGTCGAGTTCGGCGGACAGATCGCCGGGCAGCGTCTCGTCGAGCACCTCGTCACGGCGGATCAGCAGCAGCAGCGTGGCCGAGGCGGGGAAGTGTTCGGCGAAGACGGCCGGGGCCTGCGCGGCGGCGGCGATCGCGTCGACTCCGGGACGTGCGGCAGTCACCAATTCGCGTTGTACGTCCAGGAATCGCCGTCCCGCCCGCAGCCAGACCCGGCCCAGCAGGCCGGCCCTGGAGCCGAAGCTGTGGTACAGCGCGCCGTTGGACTGGCCGACCGCCTCGCTGACCGCCCGGACCGTGGCGGCGGCGGGACCCGACGCCACGACCAGTGACTCGGCGGCGTCCAGGACGGTGTCCGGGTCGTAGATGCGGGGGCGGGGCACCCGGCCACAATAACAGAGCGATTGCTCTTTTACTGAAGTCGCCGGTTGACGTTTGGTAAGGCAACCCTTAGTTTGTCCGAGTAGGTGACTGGGAGGTTGGCGTGGCTTTTGCTGAGATCGTGGCGGATCCGACCGCCCTGGTGGGGGACCGCTGATGGCGCGCGGCTTCCAGGGCGTGATGATGCGCGGCTTCGGGGCCCGCGACCACCGGGCCACCGTGGTCGCTACCGAGCAGGTGACGCCGAACCTGCTCCGGATCCGGATGGTCTCGCCAACGCTGTTCGAAGACCATGTCGCCGAGCCGACGTCCTACCTGCGGTTCTGGGTGCCCGATCCGGACGGCTCGAAGACCGAATTCCAGCGTGCGTACACGATGACCGAGCCCGAGGTCGACACCGGGCATTTCACCATCGACGTCGTCCTGCACGAACCGTCCGGTCCGGCATCGAAATGGGCCAGGTCGGCGGTGCCGGGCGACACCGTCCCGGTGATGACGCTGGGGTCGCCCGGGTTCAGCATCCCCGAGGAGCGTCCCGCCGGGTACCTGCTGATCGGCGACGCCGCGGCCACCCCGGCCATCAACGGGATCATCGGAATCGTCCCCGACGACATCCCGATCGAGGTGTACCTCGAACGCCACCACGAGAGCGATCTGCTGATCCCGATCGCCGAACATCCGCGGATGAACCTGCACTGGGTCGAGCGCGCGGACACCACTTCGCTGGCGGCGGCCGTCGAGAACCGGGACTGGTCGAACTGGTACTGCTGGGTGACGCCGGAGGCCGGTTCGCTCAAGCATCTGCGCAACCGGCTCAGAGGCGAATTCGGGTTCCCCAAGTCCGAACTGCACGCGCAGGCCTACTGGACCGACGGCCGTGCGATGGGCACCAAACGCGAGGACAACGAGACACCCGCCGCCACACCCGATCCCGTTGCGGCACCGGAACCGGTGGCCAAGGCGCCGCAGGCGGCCGCGCGGGGAAGTTGGCGGGCCCAGGCCGCCGGTCGGCTGCTGGCACCGCTGAAAAACCGGCTCATCGTCTCCGGTGTGCTGCACGCGATCATCACGCTGGTGCAGCTGGCGCCGTTCGTGCTGCTGGTGGAGCTGTCCCGGTTGCTGTTGTCGGATGCGGGCTCCGAGCGGCTGTGGACGCTGGGGCTGACCGCGATCGGGCTGCTCGGCACCGGCACCTTCCTGGCGGCCGCGCTCACCCTGTGGCTGCACTGGATCGACGCCGGATTCGCCCGCGATCTGCGGACCCGGCTGCTGACCAAGATGTCGCGACTTCCGTTGGGCTGGTTCACCGCCCGCGGCTCGGGAAGCGTCAAACAACTGGTGCAGGACGACACGCTGTCGCTGCACTACCTGGTCACCCACGCCATCCCGGACGCGGTCGCGGCCGTCGTCGCCCCGGTCGCGGTGCTGGTCTACCTGTTCGTGGTGGACTGGCGGGTGGCGCTGGTGCTGTTCATCCCGGTGCTCACCTACCTGGTCCTGATGTCGGTGATGACGATCCAATCCGGTCCGCGCATCGCGCAGGCCGCGCGGTGGGCGGAACGGATGAACGGCGAGGCCGGTGCCTATCTCGAAGGTCAGCCGGTGGTGCGGGTGTTCGGCGGCGCGGCGTCGTCGAGCTTCCGGCGCAGGCTCGACGAGTACATCGCCTTCCTGGTGGCCTGGCAGCGGCCGTTCACCGGTAAGAAGTCCCTGATGGATCTGGTGACCCGGCCCGGCACCTTCCTGTGGCTGATCGCCGCCGTCGGCACCCCGCTGATCGCCGGCGGCGCGATGGACCCGGTGGATCTGCTGCCGTTCCTGTTGCTGGGCACCACATTCGGGGTGCGGCTGCTCGGTGTCGGATACGGCCTCGGCGGGATCCGGGACGGCATGCTGGCCGCGCGCCGCATCCAGACCACGCTCGACGAGGCCGAGCTCGAGGTCGACGCCGATCCGGCGCGCGCTGGCACCACGGTCGCGGGCACCGTCCAGTTCGACCACGTCAGCTTCGGCTACCGCCCGGGTGTGCCGGTGATCCGCGACGTCTCGCTGACGCTGCAACCCGGCACCGTCACCGCGCTGGTCGGGCCGTCCGGGTCCGGCAAATCGACACTGGCCGCGCTGCTGGCCCGGTTCTACGATGTGGACCAGGGTGCGATCCGGCTGGGCGCCACCGATATCCGCACCCTGAGCGCCGACGAGCTGTACCGGCAGGTCGGGTTCGTGCTGCAGGAGACCCAGCTGGTCCAGGGGACGGTCGCCGAGAACATCGCGCTGGCCGATCCGGACGCCGGATTCGACCGGATCCAGCAGGCCGCCCGCGACGCCCAGATCCACGACCGGATCCTGCGCCTGCCCGACGGTTACGACACCGTGCTCGGCGCGGCGTCGGCCCTGTCGGGCGGTGAGCGTCAGCGCCTCACCATCGCCAGGGCGATCCTCGCCGACACCCCGGTGCTGATCCTGGACGAGGCCACGGCCTTCGCCGATCCCGAATCCGAATACCTGGTGCAGCAGGCCCTCAACCGGCTGACGAAGGACCGCACCGTGCTGGTGATCGCACACCGGCTGCACACCATCACCCACGCCGACCAGATCGTGGTGCTGGAGGCCGGCCGGATCGTCGAATCCGGAACCCACGAACAGCTGCTGGCCGGGGCCGGGCGCTACCAACAGCTGTGGGAGACCGGCCGCCGCGACACCGTCGCCGTCGTGGAGGCCGGCCGATGATCCGCACGCTGATCGCCCTGATTCCCGCCGCGATGCGCGGCAGGCTCACGCTGTACTCGGTCCTGACGCTGGTCTCGGTGCTGATCCGGGCCGCGGGCACGGTGCTGCTGGTGCCGCTGGTGGCCGCGCTGTTCAGCGCGACACCCTCCGACGCCTGGCCGTGGCTGGGGTGGCTGACCGCGGCGACGGTGGCCGGCTGGGTCGTGGACTCCGCCACATCGCGTCTCGGTTTCGATCTCGGCTTCGCGGTGCTCGACAACACCCAGCACGATGTGGCCGACCGGCTGCCCCTGATCCGGCTGGAGTGGCTGGCCGGCCAGAGCGGGGCGAACACCGCCACCGCGCGCCAGGCCATCGCGTCGACCGGACCGGAACTGGTGGGCCTGGTGGTCAACCTGCTGACCCCGCTGATCGGCGCGGTGCTGTTGCCCGCGGCGATCGCCCTGGCCCTGGTCGCGGTGTCGCCGCCGCTCGGGCTGGCCGCGCTGGCCGGACTGGTGGTGCTGCTCGGTGCGCTGTGGGGTTCGGGCCGGCTGAGCCGCAGGGCCGACGCCGTCGCCGACGAGGCCAACAGCGCCCTCACCGAGCGGATCATCGAATTCGCCCGCACCCAGCAGGCGTTGCGCGCCGCGCGGCGGGTGGAGCCGGCCCGCAGCCTGGTCGGCGGGGCGCTGGCCACCCAGCACGGCGCCGGTATCCGGCTGCTGGCCATGCAGATCCCGGGACAGCTGCTGTTCAGCCTGGCCAGCCAGCTGGCGCTGATCCTGTTGGCCGGTATGACCACGGTGCTGACCGTGCGCGGGACGCTCAGCGGTCCCGAGGCGATCGCGCTGATCGTGGTGATCGCCCGCTACCTCGAACCGTTCACCGCGCTCAGCGAGTTGGCGCCCGCGATCGAATCGACCAGGGCCACACTTGACCGGATCCGGGGGGTCCTCGGTGCGCCCGGGCTGACCTCGGGTGCCGCGGGCCTGGCCGATCCGGCGTCGGCGCCGCGCATCGAGTTCGACGGCGTCAGTTTCGGTTACGGCGACGTCACGGTGCTCGATCAGGTCAGCTTCGTGCTCGAGCCAGGGGGCACCACCGCGATCGTGGGGCCGTCCGGATCGGGTAAGAGCACGATCCTGTCGCTGATCGCGGGACTGTACCAGCCCACCGCGGGGCGGGTCCTGATCGACGGTGTCGACGCCGCCTCGCTCAGTGCCGAAACACGCAGGGCCGCAACGAGCGTGGTGTTCCAGCAGCCCTATCTGTTCGACGGCTCGATCCGGGACAACATCATGGTGGGCGATCCCGATGCCGACGCCGAACGGCTGGCCGGGGCGGTCCGGCTGGCCCGGGTGGACGAGCTCACCGGCCGGCTGCCCGACGGCGATGCGGCCAGGGTCGGCGAGGCCGGGTCGGCGCTGTCTGGCGGGGAACGCCAGCGGGTCAGCATCGCCCGCGCGCTGGTGAAATCCGCGCCGGTGCTGCTCGTCGACGAGGCGACCAGTGCGCTCGACACCGAGAACGAGGCCGCCGTGGTCGACGCTCTGACCGCTGACCTGCAACGACGGACCCGGGTGATCGTCGCGCACCGGCTGGCGAGCATCCGGAATGCGGACCGCGTGCTGTTTCTCGACGGTGGCCGGATCGTCGAGGACGGCGGCATCGACGAGCTGCTGGCCGCGGAGGGCCGCTTCGGCGAGTTCTGGCGTCAGCAGGGTGAGGCCGCGGGCTGGCAGATCACCCACTGACCCCCCGGCCTAGCCGCGCGGCTAGTTGAGCTCCGCTACTGTAACTATTACAGTTAGGCGTCCCGCAAAGGTGTCGACCATGCGGGTAGGAGGTCACGTGGCGACGGCACAGCTGGTGTTCGATCCGTTCTCGGCGGATTTCTTCAATGGTCCGTACGAGACCTATCGGCGGATGCGCCGGGAAGCGCCGGTGTACTACAGCGCGGAGTACGACTTCTACGCGCTGACCCGCCATGCCGATGTGGCCGCGGCGTTCAAGGATTTCGAGACCTACTCGTCGGCCTACGGGGTCGATCTCGCGATGGTGCGGACCGGGCAGAAGGCACCGGCGAAGATGATCATCTCGCTCGACCCACCCGAGCACCGCCACCTGCGCAGCCTGGTGAACAAGGTGTTCACGCCCAGAGCGATCGCGGCCCTGCACGACACCGTCGAGGAGCAGATCGTGCGTTATCTCGACGCCGTCGACCCCGACCGATTCGACGTGGTGTCGGACTTCTCGGCGTACTTCCCGGTCGAGGTCATCGCGACCATGCTCGGTGTGCCACCCGAGCATCGACAGCAGGTGCGGCTCTGGATCGACACCCAGCTGCACCGCGAGCCCGGCCAGATCGAGATGTCGGAGGCCGGGGTGCAGGGCATCGCGCAGACCTGGATGATGTATCACGACCTGATCAAGCAACGCAGGGCCGAGCCTCGCGACGATATGATCAGCCGGTTGGTGGCCGCCGAGATCGAACGCGAGGACGGTCGGACGACCCGCCTGCGTAACTCCGAGATCGCCGGTTTCGCAACACTTCTCGGTGGAGCGGGCGCCGAGACCGTGACCAAGTTGATCGGTGCCGCCGCGGTGGCGTTCGCCCGCCACCCCGAGCAGTGGCAGATGCTGCGCGAAGACCGCGGCAAGATCGGCGCCGCCATCGAGGAGTTGCTGCGCTACGAGGCGCCGGCCCAGTACAACGTGCGGCGGTCGCTGCGCGACATCGACCTGCACGGTGTCACCATCCCCGAGGGCAAGCCGGTGTTCCTGGTCGGCGGCTCGGCGAACCGGGATCCGCAGGCCTGGACGGATGCCGACGTCTTCGACATCGACCGGGACCGCACCGAGGCGCAGAACCTCGGCTTCGGCTACGGCATCCACAGCTGCCTTGGTGCGGCGCTGGCCCGGCTGGAATGCACCATCGCCCTGGACAAGCTGCTGGACTTCATGCCCCGCTACGACGTCGACTGGGACCGCTGCGAACGGGTCAGCATGCAGAACGTCGCCGGCTGGTCGCACGTCCCGGTACGGGTGCGGCGATGAGGGGGGCCGCCCAGGGCGGGCCGACCGTCTACCGCCTGCACGTCATCGCGCGGGATGCCGCGGATGTGGCCGCACACGTCGCGGGCCTGATCTGTGACCGGGTGATGGGCGGCTGGCGGGTGACGGTTGCGTTGCGCGACAACGCCGATGCCGGTCCGGTGCGGATCCTGGGTGCCACAATCGTCGACGGCGATGACGACGGCACCGGCACCGGTCCGGACGACGACGATCGCTGGGTGCTCGCCGTCGACGCCGATCTGTACCGCCCCGACGACGACGGCCAGTCGTCGCGCCCCACCGAGGTGCTGGTCTGGGGGCGCTCACCCGAGCCGGGGCGGACGTTCGAGCACCGGCTCAGCGCTGCCGGGCGTGCCTTCAAAGCCGAAGCCCTCGCCGCGGCCGGGGTCGAGGTCGCCGAGATCGGCGTCACCGAGCGGTTCGCCTGCGTCGACGTCGCGCAGCGGGCCGCGCTGCACGCCTGAACCCGGGCCGCCGATCTCCACGCGATCTCCACACTTTCTCCAAGCGGCGCCACCCGGGCCGCGCGCATGCTCGTCGGCATGAAGATCAAAGGACCCATCCTCACCATCGCCGCCACCGCCGCGCTGGGCACCGGGATATTCCTGGTCAACGCCAACCAGGGGGACACCGCCGCACCGCAGCCCGCCGCGGCCACCGCCCCAGCGCCTGCCGCCGCGCCTGCCGCACCACCCACCCCGAGCGTGGCCGCGGCGGTGCCGTTCGGTCCCCGCGAGGATTTCGTCGCCGACATCCCGACCAAGGCCGGCAACCTCGGATTGGAGATCCGGGTCACCGGGGACACCGCCAGGGCCTATGCGTGCGACAACAAGGGCATCGAGACCTGGCTGTCCGGCAGCTCGAAGGGCGGCGTGCTGAAGCTCGCCAGCGCCGACAAAGCCAGTAGCCTGCAGGGCCGTCACCAGGGCAACACGATCGTCGGCGAGTTGAAGATCGGCGAGAAGAGCTGGAAATTCACCGCCGTGCCGGGGACCACAAGTGTCTTCTGAACCCGACTTCAACGCCGCACCGACCCGGCCCGCGCCCGTGGTCGGCACCGGGGCCACCGAACCGACCCGGCCGGCACCCGTGGTCTCCCGCGGCGGAACCCTGGCCATCCTGGTGCCTGTCCTGGTCGGCGCGGCGGTCGCCGTCGCGCTCGGGGCATTCGGGAAAATCCATGACCCGCAGTTCTTCTCGGTCAGCATCGCCGGATTCTCCAGCGGCACCGCGGTGAAATCCTGGTTGGCCACCCTGGCCGTCACGCTGGCCATCTTCCAGCTGGTGTCGGCATTCGTCATGTACCGGCTGACGCCGAGCGGGCGGGCGCCGTCGTGGATCGTCCCGGCGCATGTGTGGTCCGGGCGCCTGGCGGTGCTGGCCAGCGTGCCGGTCGCGGTGCACTGCCTGTACGCACTCGGCTTTCAGTCCGGCGAGACCCGGGTGCTGTTCCATTCGCTGTTCGGGTGCTTCTTCTACGGTGTCTTCGTCACCAAGATGATGCTGCTGACCCGCAAAAACGTTAAGCCCTGGGTGATTCCGGTCATCGGTGGGCTGCTGTTCTTCGTCCTTGTCTACGTCTGGCTCACCTCGGCCCTGTGGTTCTTCGACACCACCGGCCTCACCTTCTGAAAGGTCGACCCGCATGTTCTTCTCCCGTCGTCAAGCCCTGGTCGGAACCGGAATCACCCTGGCCGCAAGCACAGTCGCCGGATGCGCCACCTACGGCAAGCCGCCGGCAACCGAGCCGGCCGCGACGTCGGCTCCCGCCGCGGCGCCGGTTCAGCCGCTCGCCAAGACCGCCGACGTGCCCGTCGGATCCGGCGTCATCGTCGGTTCGGGGGAGCGGGCCGTCGTGCTCACCCAGCCCACCGCGGGCACCTTCAAGGGGTTCTCACCGGTGTGTACCCATGCCGGATGCACGGTGTCGGAGGTGGTGGGCGCGTCGATCAACTGCCCGTGCCACGGCAGCAGGTTCAATCTGGACGGCACCGTGGCCAAGGGGCCGGCCAAGCGGCCACTGGACACCAAGGCCATTGCGGTAGACGGTGATTCGATCACCCTGAAGTAGGGCGAGCAGACGTGAGCGTACCCGAAAATCCCGGTTTACGGGTACCGGAGTGTCTGCTCGCGGGGGGACGCGCGGGGAAACTGTCGAGGGATCATCCGCCGGCGGGGTCGGGCGTGCACAGGGTGAGGAACTTCTCGCCGTTCTGGGCGGCGACCTCGGCGGGGTCGAGCCAGCCGAAACCCTGGAACCAGTAGGTATCGTCGGGGTGCTGTGCGGAACCGTCCAGGGCATCGGCGAGGTCGATCGTGACGTTCCACGCCGCGGGTGGACCCGAAATCGAGACGTACAGGGTTTCGGCGGTGTGCCAGTCGAAGTCGGGCGGTAGGGCCCGGGCGATATCGAAACCCGGATAAGGGTCACCGACGGTCAGATATTCGACTCGGACTCCGGGACCGGGTGCGGTCAGCTGCAATGCCGGGGCGTCGGGTTGGCCCATATCGAAGACCAGATAGACCTCGGTAGTGCCCGGGCACGGTGAGCCCGTCCAGATACGCAGTTCTCCGTCGATGATCCGGACTCCTACCGTCGGCGGCTTGGACGGTGGGCGATACCGCTGCTTGCCAAGGGGGTCGCAGCCGCAGATGGCGAGCATTGTGACGAGCGTGCAGAGGATCGCGCCGATCCGCATCACGGGTAGCCGCCGTCGGAGGCTCCGGCGTTGGTTTCAAACGGATTGCGCACGCTGGTGAGCCTCTCTTCGATCATCTTGAGGCCGTAGTCGCCGACCATGTCCGTGAATCCGAGATCGGCCCACTGCTGGGAATGCCGCTCCTCGTGATGAAGTATCCGATCGAGATCGATGGTCGAGCCCGACGGCGCACTGTCGCTGTACCAGATCTGGCCGGATCCGATCATGCTGCGAAGGGTCTGGGCCGGGTCGGCCGGGTTGTCGATGTTGACCAGGAAGACATCGCCCGCGGTCGAACCGGCCTGCTGACTCAGTTGATCGTCGAGCAGGTCGCCGCCCAGTCCCATCAGCATGCCGTTCGGTGTAGTGGTCAACCGTCCATCGAAATGTTCGGCCAGCCCGTAGCTCCAACCGTTCGCGCTCTGTCGATCGACGATCCGTTGTATCTCGTCGGCGGAATACGGGGTCTCGGCGAAGTCGTTGTCGGGATTGCCTTTCGCATAGTCGGTACCGGCGTTGAGGACGTAGGTCATGAGTGCGGCCTTACGCGACTGCTCGGCGGATAGGCCTTTCGGGAGCAGGAAGAACGACTTTCCGTCCTTGTCGGTGACCCGTTCGGAACCCTTGAGGACATCGAAGCTCTGGGGGGTGATGTGCTGGCGCCGGGCGATGTCCACGATGACCTCGGGCGGTACGTCGTTGTCGGACGCGTTCCGCAGCCACTCCCGGTAGAAACCGTCGGGTTTCGGGCCGTCGAGCAGGCCGGCGTCGCGCAGCGCTGCTTCGTATTCGTCGACCGGGTCGTAGCCGGGCTCGCCGGGATCGTCGCCGGTCTCCTTCTCTTCTGCCTCCGGCGGGTCGAACTCGATGCGTTCGGCGGCCTCGCTGTCGCCCCGCTCGTACAGGGTTGCCGCCGAGCTCAGCCGGCCGGCGAATGCGGATGCGCCGTCCCCCAGAACCTGGGCCCGCCGCAGAAACGCGTCCCCGACCTCGCGGCACGCCGCCCCGGTGTCCAATCCGGAAACCGGCCCGGCCGCCGCTGCCAGCATCGGGCCACCGCCGTCGTTGTAGAGCCCACTCGCCAGGCCGTCCAACCCGGTCGCGGTCTCGCGCAGCGACGTGACGGTCACCCCGAGGCCCGCGGTCATGCCAGGTCCCAACCGATCTTGCGGAGCTTGTAGGCGGTGTCCTTGTCGGCGGCTTCGAACTGGGCGAGAAGCAGCTTGATGTCACACTCGATCGGGATCCGGCGGGATTCGACCGTCACGGCGTTCACATCGGACAGACCGGCGAACTGGCGGAGCCAGAAGCCGGGTGAGACCGAACCGTCGTCGGCGACGTCCCACCAGTCCTCGGCCGCGTCGACCCGCATCTTCAGGCGCCTGCGGTACTCGGCCATTTTCGTGCCGCCCTCTCGCAGCGGGACGGCCGCGTCGCGCAGCTTGTCGCGATATTCGCCCTGATCCGCCAGCATCTCGCGGCCCTGCTTCTGCGCGGCGTCGGCCGCGGTGCCGGTCCAATCGGCACCCAGGGCGGAGAATTGTGTGCGCGCGTTGGCGATCTGCGCATCGACCCGCTCGGCGGAGCGGGCCGCCTCGGTGGAGGCAGCCGACAGCGACTCGGGGTCAGACCCCAGTACCTGCGACACCGTGTACGGCATCCACGACCCCTCGTTCGCGTGAGTGCCTACATTGTCACTCACGGATCGGGGCCGCAGGCGCATCAAACTTTCACGGCGAGCAGACGTGGGCGTACCCGAAATGGCCGGTTTAGGGGTACCGGAGTGTCTGCTCGCGGGGGAAGGGGATCAGGTCTTGGCGAGCTGGCGCTGCTCGTAGAGCCGGGCCCACTCGGCGCGCGGGCGGATCGAGGTGTCGACGTCGGCGCCCTTGGCCCGCAGTGCGCCGACGTTGGCCTGGTCACGGGCGGTGTGCCGGAACGGATCCCAACCGAAGAACCGGCAGGAGTTCTCCCAGGTGATCTTGTCGATATCGGAATCGTCCGCGCCCGCGGCGTTCAGCTCGGCGAGCACCTGCTCGGGCGCGTCGGGCCAGAAACAGTCCGAGTGCGGGTAGTCGCACTCCCACGCGATGATGTCGATGCCGATCTCGTGGCGCAGCTTCAACGAGGTCTTGTCGGTGACGTAGCAGGCCAGTGAGTGCTCCCGGAACACATCGGAGGGCAGCTTGTCCCCGAAGTCGCGGCGCAGCCACTTCTGGTTGGTGTAGTGCCGGTCGCTGCGATCCAGATAGAACGGGATCCAACCGATTCCGCCCTCGGAGAAGGCGAACTTGAGGTCCGGGTAGTTGCGCATCGCCGGGCCCCACAGCAGATCCTGGGCGCACATCGCCGACACCTGGGTGGCCAGGATGATCAGGTTGTCGATCGGGGCGTCCTTGGCCATCGAGATCGCACCGAAGCCCGTGCCGATGTGCAGGCACATCACCACGTTCTCCTCGGACAGGGTCCGGAACACCGGGCCCCAGTAGTCCTCGTCGAAGTAGCTCGGAAGTCCTTCGAGGTGAGGCAGTTCCGGCATGGTGACGGCCCGGCAGCCCTTGGCGGCAACCCGGCGGATCTCGCGGCACATGGCCTCGGGATTCCAGGTCGGCATGATCGCGATCGGCACGAACCGGCCCGGGTATGACCCGGCCCACTCGTCGATGTGCCAGTCGTTGTAGGCCGACACCATCACCAGCGTCGCCTCCTCGCGGTGCATGTTGAGGTGACGCGCCGAGAATCCGGTGAAGGTGGGGAAGCACATCGAGGCCAGGATGCCGTTGCGGTTCATATCGCGGACCCGCTCGTGCACGTCGTAGACGCCGGGACGCATCTCGGCGAATCCGGCCGGATCGCGGCCCCACTCCTCGGCCGGCCAGGACACCACCGCGTTGAGCCCGCTGACCCCCTGCGGGCGGCCCTGATACATCCACTGGTCGACGCCCTTGTCGTCGGTGACGACGATCGGGGCCTCGTCCTTGTACTTGGCCGGGACGTGGCGCAGGAACATATCGGGCGGCTCGACGACATGGTCGTCGATGCTCACCAGGATCAGGTCGTCTTTTTTCATATTGCTCCTCGCGTGCGCACCTGCATAGTTCAACTAGTACCCTCGGACAGCGTGACCGTCTCTGCACCTTCGGACAGAGGTTTAGCTCAACCGGCCAACCTCGGCAGGCCGGTGATCGAGCTGCGGCGCGGCGGCCGGGCCCCCTCGGGCAGCTACCTCTACCAGGGCGAAGGCCTGATCACCGGATGGCACTCCCACGAGGTGCACCAGATCGAGTACGCGCTGCACGGCGTGGTCGAGGTGGAGACCGACACCGCGCACTATCTGCTCCCGCCGCAGCAGGCCGCGTGGATCCCGGCCGGCCTGGAGCATCAGGCGGTGATGAACCCCGACGTCAAGACCGTCGCGGTGATGTTCGACCCGCGGCTGATCCCCGGCGGCGACCGGGCCAGGATCATCGCGGTGTCACCGCTGATTCGCGAGATGATGATCTACGGGCTGCGCTGGCCGATCGACCGGGCCCATGGCGATGACACCTCGGACGGGTTCTTCTCGACCCTGGCCAATCTGGTGGCCGAGGCGCTCGATCACGAGGCGCCGCTGAGCCTGCCCACCTCCGAGCACCCGATCGTGGCGGCGGCGCTGGCCTACACCAAGGCGCACCTCGACTCGGCGACCGCCGAGGATGTCAGCCGTGCGGTGGCGGTGTCCGAGCGCACGCTGCGGCGCTTGTTCGCCGAAACCCTCGGATTGTCCTGGCGCACATACCTTCTGCATGCCCGGATGCTGCGGGCCATGGCCCTGTTGGCAGCACCGGGGCAGTCGGTGCAGGCCACCGCGACCGCCGTCGGGTTCGAGAACCTGAGCTCGTTCACCCGGTGCTTCGCGCAGTTCAGCGGTGAGACCCCGTCGGCCTACCGGCGGCGCGCTACGAGCGGCAGCTGATCTCCATGCTGTCGCTGTCGCGGACCGGAAAGTGCACGCTGACATACCCGTTCGCGGTGTCGCGGACATAGTCCAGGTACGGCTGGGTATCGTCCATCGACGTGTTGTCGGCCACCAGGAGCGCGCCGGGCACCAGCCGGGGTTCGACCTCGCGCAGCACGGGCAGGTACAGCTCTTTCCAGCCGTCGAGCAGGACGAAACCGATATCGCCGGTCACCGATTTCAGGGTCTGCAGGGCGTCGCCCTCCAACACCGTGATCACGTCGTCCAGCCCGGTCTCGGCGAAGGTCTGTTTGGCCGCGGCAATCTTGGCCGCACTGAGTTCGGTGGTGAACACCTGCCCGGTTCCGTTGTCCCGCACCGCCGACGCCAGGTGCAGCGCCGACAGGCCGAAGGACATGCCGAACTCGACCACGATCGCCGGACGGGCGGACCGCACCAGCGAATACAGCAGGCGGCCCGCCTCCGGGGTCACCGGCATGTAGATGTCGCTGAGCGCATCCGCGCGCTCCTGAGCGCTGGCCTCCGAGAAGTTGGCGAATCTTTGGGGTTGCTGGCGGAGTTTTTCGATCTGTCCGGCGGACGCGGCGTACATGCGGTTCAACGCGCCTGCGACTCTGTCATTGTTAAGCGTAGTCACGCTAACGAACCTACGCGCGATGGGATGAAGATGGGTCGCTCGAAAGCTGTGCAGCTGCTGTGCGTCGCGATGATCGCCGTGGTGCCCGCCGGATTCGGCGTGATGCCGACGGCGGCCGCGGGTGGATACCGAACCATCACCCTGACGCTCGTCCGGCACGCTCAATCCGCGGGCAACGCATCGGGTTTCATCGACACCTCGACGCCAGGTCCCGCGCTCACCGAGAAGGGCCTCGGTCAAGCGGTCGAGAGCGCACGCACGCTCTCGCCCAACGGCTACGACGGGATCTTCGCGTCGACGATGATCCGGACCCAGCAGACCGCCCAGCCGATGGCCGACACACTGCACGAACCGGTCACGGTGCTGGCCGGGCTGCGGGAAATCGAGGCGGGCGCGTACGAGGGCAGGCCCGAGGCGGGGGCGGCCGACACCTACTTCACCGCGCCGCAGCGGTGGCTGCAGGGGGACCGGAACGCCCGGATTCCCGGTTCGGTGGACGGCAACGAATTCGACGACCGCTTCGACTCGGCCGTGCACCAGATCTACGACACCGGCGAGGACAATCCCGTCGCCTACTCCCACGGCGGCGCGATCATGCTCTGGGTGGCCATGAACGTCAGGAATCCCGATCCGGCGTTGCTGCGCACCCATCCGCTCGGCAACACCGGCTCCGTCGTCCTGAAAGGCAACCCGACCGACGGTTGGACGCTGGTCGATTGGGATGGCACCCCGGTGCCGTCCTGACCCGAATGTGATCTGGCTCTCCGAAGCTGGGGTATGCGTCGCCCATCACGCCTGGCTGCCGACTCCGGCCTGCCGGCGCTACTGTGAGCCATGACATCGGAGATGGGAGCGGGGCATATGAGATTTCGAGTGCTGCCATACGTCACCGTCGAGGTCGACTCGCGGCTGCGGCAACGGATGCGCAACAAGGGCGAACGTCTCCGGGTGAGTGTCAGGGCCTACCTGCGCAGCGCCGCCGACGATGTCGAGACCGCCAGCGGCCGGGTCCGCGATCTGTGCGACAACGCCGTGAACAGGGTCGACTCCGCCGTCGCCACCGTCAACGACCGGATCGCGCCCGCGCCACCGCCCGCCGACCGCCCCACCACACCGTCGGCCGAGCCGTCCCGGCCCCACCTGCAGGTGGTCTGACCCGGGACAGCGCAACCGGCGCAGGCACTCTACGGTTGGAGGGGACTGGCCTCCTCCCGATCGGAGCAGGCCCAAAACGCCGGCCCGAAAGGGGTTGACGAGGCTTGCTCGGCAACGGTCTTGCGGTGCTGTTCGCCCTGTGTGCCGCGGTTTTCGCGGCGGTCGGCATCGTGGTCCGGCAGCGGGCCACCATGGACGTGCCCCCGGAGAAGGGTGTCAGCACCGTCATGCTGCGCACCCTGTTACGGCGCAGACTGTGGTGGGCGGGCACCGCGGCGGCCGTGGCCGGTTACGGCTTTCAGGCTTTGGCCCTGGGTTTCGGATCGTTGCTGCTGGTGCAGCCGGTGCTGGTATCGGCGCTGCTGTTCGCGCTGCCGATGAGCGCCCACCTGGCGCACCGCAGGGTGAGCCGCGCCGAATGGGTGTGGGCGTTGGTCCTGACCGCGGCGCTCACCGTATTCGTCGTGCTGGCCAGGGCCAGCACCGGTGACTATTCGGTTCCGGTGTCGACGTCGGTCCTGGTGACGGTGGTCTGTGCCGCGGCGGTGACGCTCTGCGTGGTGGCCGCCACCCGCAGCACCAACTGGCGCCGGGCGGTGTTGCTGGCCGTCGCGGTGGGGCTGATGTTCGGGGTGGTGGCGGTGCTGACCAAGATCGTGATGCACATGGTCGCCGAAGGCGACCTGTTCGACGCCCTGACCACCCCCGCCCTCTACCTCGTCCTGCTGCTCGGGGTGGTGGGCACCCTGCTGCAGCAGTCGGCGTTCCATGCCGGCTCGTTGCAGACCTCGGTGCCGACGATGCTGGTCCTCGAACCGGTCGTGGCGGTGGTGCTGGGTTCGATCGTGCTCGGCGAGTCCATGTCCATCACCGGGTGGGAGCCGGTCGCGCTGGTGTTCGCGATCGGGGCGATGGCCGCGGCCACCGTCGCGCTGGGCCGCGACGAGGGAGCCTATGAGGCGAGCCTGGAGGCCGAACTGGAGGCGAAGGCGGTGGGCCCGGTCGGCGAATAGCCGATCAAGGGTTGATCGTGTTCTCCCCCACCTGGCGGCCCCAGACGTATTCGGTCAGGATCGGCTGGCCCAGTTCGAAGTGGTTGTAGGGCGCGATGGACGCGCCGGTGTCGA
>NZ_JBSFPX010000039.1:0-43734 GCF_053588415.1 Mycobacterium sp. NPDC003449 | reverse complement strand
TTTATTCCCCCGGCCCCCCCCTATCTCACCCCGCGCCCCCAACCCCTCTTCCCCCCCCCCCCGCTCTTCCGTTCGGGTGTCCTCCGCCCCCCCCGTCGGCTGACCGCCGGTCAGCCGACGCGCAGCACCGCCTTGCCCGCGACCTGGCGGCCCAGCAGGGCCTGAGCGGCGTCCGACACGTTGTCCCACGAATCCCGCAATCCGATCTGCGGATCCAGCTCACCATCGGCGAGCAGGGTCAGCAGGTAACGCAGATCCGCTTCGATGGGCGTCCGAATGGTGAATGCCTCCAGGCGCTTTCGATTGCCGGTACGACGTTCTTCCTCGAAGTTGATGGTGGTCGGTTCATTGGAGGCCATCCCGATCGATTGCACCGAACCACCGTCGCCGACCAGGGAGAAGCCCTGGGCCAGCATCCGGCCGCCCACGTTGTCGAGCACGCCGAACACCGGCTCGGTCAGGTCGTCGAGACCGACCACGATCTCGTGGGCGCCGATCTCTTCGAGGCCCTCGCCGCGGGCCGGGCTGCCCACCGCGGCGATGACGTGCGCGCCCGCCCGCGCCGCCAGTTGCACCGCGTACCGGCCGACTCCACCGGACGCACCGGTGATCAGTACCCGGCGCCCGACCACCGGGCCGAGGGCGCGCAGCGCCTGCAACGCCGTCACGCCCGCCACGGGCAGCGCTGCCGCCTCGTCGAATTCGACGAACTCGGGCAGCACCGCCAGGTTCGTGGTGTCCAGGGTGCGACGTTCGGCCCAGCCGGCCCCGCCGTTGAAGCCGACCACCCTCGTGCCGGCCGGTGGACCGGAGCCGTCGGGCGCCGGTTGGACCACCACGCCCGCGGTGTCCCAGCCGGGTATCTCGCCGGGTTTGCGGGCGTGGTCGATGAAGTGCAGCTCGCCGAAGTTCAGGGCGATGGCATGGACGTCGATCAAGGTCTGGGAATCGCCGGCCGCGGGCTCGGCCACCTCGTCGAAGCGCAGATTGGCAGGGGCGTGCGGGTCGTAGACGATGGCTCGCATGCTGGGGCAAACCCCGGTAGGTAGCCCGACTATTCCCGTAGCCGGCGATTTCGTAGGGTGGCGCTGATGAGTCGGCAGGACCGTCTTGACTGGGACACCACCTACCGCGGTTACGACACCGCGGTAGGTGGCCCCGGCCTGCCCGGTGCGTTCGCCGCCCACGCCGCGCAGTTTCCGACCGCGGGCACGGCGCTCGACCTCGCCTGTGGACAGGGCCGGGGTGCCGTCTGGTTGGCCGGGCGCGGACTGGATGTCGTGGGCGTGGATGTGTCGGGCGTGGCGATTGCACAGGCCACGGCGCTGGCGAAGCACTATGGGGTCGCCGGGTGTTGCCGCTTCGAGGTAGTGGATCTGGACGACGGATTGCCGCCCGGGCCGCCCGTGGACGCCATCCTGTGCCACCGATTCCGCGACCACGCGCTGTACGGCGCAATGTTCGATCGGCTCGCCCCCGGCGGCGTGCTGGCGATCAGCGTCCTCAGCGAGGTCGGTGGCCCGCCCGGACGGTACCGGGCAGCGCCCGGCGAGCTGGCCGCAGCCTTCTCCGAACTCGATGTGATCGCATCGGGCGAGCGCGGTGGCGAGGCTTGGTTGCTGGCGCGCCGCCCGATGACCGCCACCGCATCATGAGTCGCTCACGTGTTGTATCCGTCGAGCCGAGCCGGCCACGGGTGGGCATTCAGCGCGGTTCGTCCAGGCGGCCGAAGCGGGCCGCCGCGATCGGGTTGGCGTCGGCAACCAGATCCTCGAAGCGGTAGTTCGCGATCTTGGCGATCTCGATCAATGCGAACGCCTTCTCTGTCGCAGGCGGATTGTCCATCCGCGACCAGCCGTTGCGCAGCACCCGGTCGAAGCGTTGGGTTTCACGTGCGCAGATCACCAGCGGGAAACCGAAGTGCTCACGGTAGGCGGTGGCCAGTTCGACGACGTCGTTGTGGTCGTCCTCGCCCAGATGGGACAACGCCACATGGTCAACGGCCAGCGCATGCCCGGTTTCGTCCTCGGCGCCCAGGTCCGGAAACGCCAGGAGCAGCTCAAGTTGCTGCTCGGCGGACCCGGTGAGAACCGCATCCTGGAACGCTTCGCGCAGCGCCCGGGTATCGGTGTACGGACGCTGGTCGAACGCCCGGTCGGTGGCCCATGAAACGTCCTGCACCACATGGCCGAACACGCCGCTGAACCGCTCCTTGGTCATCGCGTTGACCTCGTCGAGCGTGATGGTGCCGCCGCCCGCGACCCGTGGACCGGGCCCACCCAGGTGGAAGAACACGATGTTGAGCAGGATCGCGCAGACTGCGCCGATGCTGATGCCGCTGCCGAACAGCAGATCAATACCTGATGGAAGCGCCTGTGCCACATCGGGATAGGAGGTCACCCAGAATGCGAGCGCCAGGCTTGTGGTGACGATGATGAGGTTGCGATGGTCGGAGAAGTCGACCTTGCCAAGGGTTTGGATGCCGACGACGGCCACGGTGGCGAACAGTGTCAGCGCGGCCCCGCCGAGTACCGGCTGGGGTATCGAGGATACGATCGCGGCCACCTTCGGCAGGAACCCGAGGAGGATCATGATCACCCCGGCTGCGGCAACCACCCAGCGGCTCTTGATGCCGGTGAGTCGGACCAACCCGACGTTCTCGGAGAATGCCGTGTAGGGAAAAGAATTGAAGACACCGCCGATCGTGGTGGCCAGGCCGTCGGCTCGTAGCATCCTGCCGATGTCGGAGGCACTGACCCGCTTACCGACGATCTCGGCGGTGGCGTAGGTGCTGCCGGTCGATTCCACCGCGGTGATCAGCAGCACGATGACCATCGTCAAGCAGGCGACGACATCGAACCTGGGCCAGCCGAACACGAACGGCGCGGTGAACCCGATGAGTGACGCATCGCCCACCTTGTCGAAACTCATGTCGCCCAACGCATACGCCACGGCGCACCCCATGAACAGGCCCAGCAGCACCGCGATGGTAGCCAGGAAGCCGCGGAACAACCGCTGAATCGCCACTATCACGGCGATGGTGCCTACCGCGTACAGCAGCCAGCGCAGATTGGTCGGATCGTGTTCGCCGGTATGGGGATTGGTGACGGCGTCACCGGCGCCGACCGGGATCAGGCACAGTCCGATGATGGTGATCAGCGTGCCGGTGACGACGGGCGGGAAGAAGCGCAGCAGCTTGACGAAGACCGGCGCAATCAGAAATGTGAAGATGCCGGCGACGATCACCGCGCCGTACACGTAGAGCAGGCTGGCCGAGCCACCGCCGTGCGCCAACCCGATGGCGATGATCGGCGACACCCCGGCGAACGTCACACCCTGCAGCAGCGGCAGCCGCACGCCGACCTTCCAGAACCCGACGGCTTGGATGATCGATGCGATGCCACAGGTGAACAGGTCGGCGGTGATCAGCTTGACCAGGTCCTCGGCAGGCAGATCGATGCCGCTGGCGATCAGGATGGGCACCAGCACCGCACCGGCATAGAAGGCCACGACGTGCTGAAAGCCGTAGGTGGCCAGTTTGGGAGCGGGCAGGACCTCGTCAACCGGGTGGAGCCGTTTGCCGGGCTTCTGGGTGATCGGTGCCGTCATCGTCCAAGGATCGGGCAAGGCCCCGGTTCTCGCACGCTGAACCACAGGTGTGCCTGGGGTGGCGCCTCGACGGCGAACGGATTACCGTCGAATAACCCGAGTTCAACAGGAAACGACGGCCTGCTCAGGACTGAAACGGACACCTCCGGGCGACAGATGATGTCACGTGCCCAAAGGAGCCTTCCATGAACGAATTTCGCGTCCCCGCCGTTGACATCGGCCCCTACGTCGCGGGCGCAGACGCCAACGAGAAGGCCGCCGTCGCCGCTGCCGTGGACAACGCCTGCCGGGAAGTGGGCTTCATTCAGATCCACGGACACGGTATCGCCCCGGCGACCATTGCCGACCTCACCACGGCGATGGATGAATTCTTCGCGCAGTCAACGCAATCCAAGAATGGTTCGCGTCGTCCCCGGGAGGAGAACCGCGGTTACAGCCCGCCGAAGTCCGAGTCGCTCAGCCTGAGTCTCGGCGTGGAATCCGCCAGCCGGATGAACGACTTCTTCGAGGCGTACAACGTCGGGCGGTCGACACGGGACTATCGGGACGTGCCCGCGGACGTGCGGTGGCACTACGCCGCCAACACCTGGCCGGAGATCGGCGGATTCCAGGACCGCGTGATGAACTATTTCGCTGAAGCCGAACGTGTTGCGGTCACCATGACGAACATCTTCGCCGATGCACTGGGGCTGCCGGCCACCTACTTCAGGGCGTTGACCGACCACTCGATCAACGTGCTGCGGATGAACAACTACGCCCTGCCCGAGGGCACCGAGGTCGCGCTCGACGGTGATCTCACCGGCATGGGTGAGCACACCGATTACGGCCTCGTCACGATCCTGTGGGCCGATCAGGTGCCTGGTCTCCAGGTGCTCGGAGCCGACGGGATCTGGCACGAGGTCAGCCCGGAAGACGGTGCGCTGCTGATCAACCTGGGCGACTTGACCGCACGGTTGACCAACGAGCGGTGGCTGTCCACGCTGCACCGGGTGAAGCCGCCCATCGTGGACAACACCATCGCGCGGCGCAGGTCGGCGGCGTTCTTCCATGACGGCAATGCGGATGCGGTGATCGCGCCCTTGGGCTCGTGCGTCGACGAGCAGCACCCCGCCGTGTACAGCGCTGTCACCGTCGACGAGCACATCCGCGCCAAACTGGCGGGCTCGCGGGCCGGCGTGCGCAATGTCGGCGCGCGACGCGAAAGCGCCCGGGTGCTGGCCTCGCGCCGATAGCGCGCTACATCGGCGCGTTAGCGGGTACGAAAACCCCGGAGCTGTCGGCCTCCTCCTCGGCCCGGATGACGTGCACGACCGCGTTGATCAACGCCAGGTGGGTGAACGCCTGCGGGAAGTTGCCGAGGTGGCGGCCGGTCCGCGGTTCGATCTCCTCGGCGTAGAGGTGCAGCGGGCTGGCGAAGGACAGCAGGCGTTCACACAGATGCTTGGCCCGGCTCACCTCGCCGATCTCGACCAGCGCCGACACCAGCCAGAACGAACAGATCGTGAACGTGCCCTCCTCACCGGCCAGCCCGTCGTCGGTCTCCTCGACCCGGTAGCGCAGCACCAGCCCTTCCTCGGTGAGCTCGTCGGCGATGGCCAGCACGGTGGCCCGGATCCGCGGATCGTCGGCGGGCAGGAACCTAGTCAGCACGGCCAGCAGCAGCGAGGCGTCCAGCGCGTCGTCGCCGTAACGCTGGGTCAGCACGCCCCGGGAATCGACCCCGCGGGCCAGGATGTCGGCCTTGATCTCCTCGGCGAGCGCCCGCCACTGCTGGGCGTAGCTCTTCTCGCCCTGCAGGTCGGCCAGTTTCGAACCGCGGTCGAGGGCGACCCAGCACATGATCTTGCTCGAGGTGAAATGCTGCGGTTCGCCGCGGACCTCCCAGATGCCGCGGTCGGGCTCCTTCCAATGCTTGATGGCCTCTTCGACCTGGTTCTTGAGCACCGGCCAGAGCGCTTCCGGGATCTGCTCACGCGATTTGGCGTGCAGATACACCGAATCCAGCATGGTGCCCCAGATGTCGTGCTGGCGCTGGTTGAACGCGCCGTTGCCGACCCGCACCGGCCGGGCGCTGTCGTAGCCGGACAGGTGGTGCAGTTCCTCCTCGAGGAGGCTGCGTTCCCCGCCGACGCCGTACATCACCTGCAGCGGATGCCGTTCGCCGTTGTTGGCGCCCGATACATCGGCGATGAACGAAAAGAAGTCGTCGGCCTCGCGGTCCAAGCCGAGGGTGTAAAGGCCCCACAGGGCGAATGTGGAGTCACGGATCCAGGAGTAGCGGTAGTCCCAGTTGCGTTCGCCCTGAGGGGTTTCCGGCAGCGACGTGGTGGGTGCGGCCAGCAGCGCGCCGGTCGGCGAGTAGGTCAGGCCCTTCAGGGTCAGCGCGCTGCGCTGCAGATACGACCGCCACGGGTGATCGGGGAAGTCGCCGACGTTGATCCACTGACGCCACGACTCACTGGTCTTCCACATCTTCTCCGCGGCGTCCTCGAAGGTCTGCGGCGCCGGATGTTTCGACCAGGACAGCGCGACGAACACGTTGTCGCCCTCGGTGAGCCGGGTCCTGGCTCTGGCCTCGCGGCCCTCCAGCCCGATCCGCAGATTGGTGGTGAGCCGCATCGTGGGGTGCGAGTCCGGGTTGCGGCTGGCGCGGGCGATCGCCTCGCCGTAGGCCGGGCCGGAGTATTCCCACGCGGCGCTGACCCGGTGGTAGTCGAAGGCCGGTTCGCAGTTCATCACCATCTCGACGGTGCCGCTCACACATTTCACGGTGCGCAGCAGGATGTGCTCGGCATCCCAGTCCATCGGGGTGCGGCGGTGGGTGCGCGAACGGGTGTCGATGTCGTGCCAGGGGCCCATCACCAGCGCATCGCGCACGATGATCCAACCGGTGTGGGTCTGCCAGGTGGTTTCCAGGATCAGGCTGCCCGGCAGATAGCGCCGGGCGGCGGGCACCGACACCCCGTAGGGGCCCAGCCGGAAATGCCCTGCACCGCGGTCCAGGATCGCGCCGAACACGCTGGGGGAGTCCGGGCGCGGTACGCACAGCCACTCCACCGACCCGGCCGACGAGATCAGGCAGGTGTTCTCGCAGTCCGACAGGAAGGCGTAATCGGCGATCGGCGGGAACGGGTTGCGCAGTCCGGCTGCCGCCGCGTACGGCACGGGAGCCGTCACGGTCAGGGGGGTCGCGGATTCGGGCGCGCCCGTTGTGGCGCCGCCGGCAGCCTCGATGTTTTGCAGGACCATCCGGACATCATCGACTGCGGACGCCGGTGCCGTCTACCCAGGCGGCGCGTGTCGAACGTTACCGGTCGGACGGGATGGATCGGGTGGCCGCCGCGATCGCATACCCTTGCCGGTATGGGCGCACTCCTCAACTGGTGGGACGGCGTCGAATTGTGGCTGACCGGGTTGCCGTTCATCGCTCAGACGGCGGTGGTGATGCCGGTGGTGCTGGCCCTGGCCTACGGTGTCGCGGTGCTGCTCGACGGTGCGCTCGGGCGCGGCATCGACGGGATTCGTCGCCTGGGCCGGGCCGGCGCCGATGCACCCAGCGACGAATTGAGCACCGAATGAATCCCATGCCCCGTTCGAGGGTGACGCTGGTGCTGGTCATCCTGGTTGTGCTGGTCATTTTGATGTGGTGGCTGGCCCGCTGAGACCGCGTCGAGCCAGGACACCGATCGCTGTCGGGTGGTGTGGGCTAACTCTGTTATTCTTCGCGCCATGCACGCAGCGTCCGCCGTCCCGGGGAGCCACATCCTGGCGCTCCCCGTCGTAGGCTCATTCGCCGCTGCCGGTCTCGACTGTTGTCGCTGATTCCAACCCGTCCGCGGTTTGGTGTCGGTAGGGGCTTGCGCCGTGCCCGGATACTGATCCTTCGCCCTTCCGCTTGACGGACCACCACCGTCCGCAGAGAGCTAGGAAAGGTCATTCAGTGCCCATCAACAAGACCAACATCAACAAGTTCTGGCGCCACGCCGTCGTGCTGGCCACCACCGGGGTCCTCGCGGTCGGCTGCGCCGGCGGCACCAGTGACGTCGCCGGGGGCGACGGCGACAACGGGGGCGGCGCCGAGACCAAACTGACCCTGGTCGCCTACGCGGTGCCCGAGCCGGGGTGGAGCAAGATCGTCCCGGCGTTCGCGGCCAGCGAGGCGGGCAAGGGCGTCGGGGTGACGACGTCCTACGGCGCCTCGGGCGACCAGTCCCGCGCGGTCGTCGACGGCAAGCCGGCCGATATCGTCAACTTCTCGGTGGAGCCCGACATCACCCGGCTGGTCAAGGCCGACAAGGTGGCCGAGGACTGGAACGCGGGCAACACCAAGGGCATCCCGTTCGGGTCGGTGGTGTCGCTGGTCGTCCGCAAGGGCAACCCGAAGGGCATCAAGAACTGGGACGACCTGCTGCAGCCGGGCCTTGAGGTGGTCACCCCGAGTCCGTTGAGTTCGGGTTCGGCCAAGTGGAACCTGCTGGCGCCGTATGCGGCGAAGAGCAACGGCGGCAAGGATTCGGCGGCCGGTCTGGACTTCGTGACCAAACTGGTCTCCGAGCACGTCAAGACCCGCCCCGGATCGGGCCGCGAGGCCACCGACGTGTTCCTGCAGGGCACCGGTGACGTGCTGATCAGCTACGAGAACGAGGCCATCAACGTCGAGCGGCAGGGTAAGCCCGTCGAGCACATCAACCCGCCGCAGACCTTCAAGATCGAGAACCCGGTGGCCGTCGTCAAAACCAGCGCCCACGCCGATGCCGCCAAGGCGCTGGTGAACTTCCTCTACACCCCCGAGGGCCAGAAGCTCTGGGCCGAGGCCGGTTTCCGCCCGGTCGACCCCGCCGTGGCGGCGGACTTCACCAAGGACTTCCCGGCTCCCGAGAAGCTGTGGACGATCGCCGATCTCGGTGGGTGGGCCGACGTCGATCCGGCACTGTTCGACAAGGACAATGGATCGATCACCAAGATCTACAAGCAGGCGACTGGATGACGGCAACCGCCGAGACCGAACCGACGGCGCAGCCCGCGCCGGGAGAACCGATTCCCGGCACGGGCCGCAACCGCTACGGCAGCACCTCGCTGCGGGTCGGCGCCGCGTCGATCTGGTTGAGCGTCATCGTGCTGCTGCCGCTGGCCGCGATCGTGTGGCAGTCCGCGGGTGGTGGCTGGGACGCCTTCCGGCTTGCGGTGACGTCCAACGCCGCCGTCGAATCGTTGCGGGTGACGCTGACCATCTCGGCCGGTGTCACGGTGGTCAACCTGGTGTTCGGGCTGCTGGTGGCGTGGGTGCTGACCCGCGACGACTTCGTGGGCAAACGCATCGTGGACTCGGTGATCGATCTGCCGTTCGCGTTGCCGACGATCGTGGCGAGCCTGGTGATGCTGGCGCTGTACGGTCCGGCCAGTCCGGTCGGCCTGCACCTGCAGCACACCAAATGGGGCGTCGGGGTGGCGCTGCTGTTCGTGACGCTGCCGTTCGTGGTGCGCTCGGTGCAGCCGGTGCTGCTCGAACTGGACCGTGAGGTCGAGGAGGCCGCGGCCTCGCTGGGCGCCAACAACCGGATCATCTTCCTCAAGGTGATCCTGCCCGCGCTGCTGCCCGCGCTGTTGTCGGGTGCCGGCCTGGCCTTCTCCCGCGCGATCGGCGAGTTCGGATCGGTGGTCCTGATCGGCGGGGCGGTGCCCGGTGAGACCGAGGTGTCCTCGCAATGGATCCGCACCCTGATCGAGAACGACGACCGGACCGGGGCGGCCGCGATCTCGATCGTGCTGCTGGTGATCTCGTTCCTGGTGCTGTTCGTGCTGCGGGCCGTCGGGTCCCGCGCCGCCAAACGCGAGGAGCTCTCCGCGTGACACTCTCGCCGTGGGTGCGTAACCTGCTCCGCTACCTGGCGCTCGGCTATATCGCGGTGCTGGTCGTGGTGCCGGTGGGGCTGATCCTGTGGCGGACGTTCGCGCCGGGCATCGGTGCGTTCTTCGCCTCGGTGGGCACGCCCGCCGCCGTCTCGGCCCTGAACCTGTCGCTGCTGGTGGTGGCGATCGTGGTGCCGCTCAACGTGTTGTTCGGGGTGCCGACGGCGTTGGTGCTGGCGCGCAACAGGTTCCGCGGCAAGAGCGTGTTGCAGGCCGTCATCGACCTGCCGTTCGCGGTGTCGCCCGTCGTGGTCGGTGTGGCGCTGATCCTGTTGTGGGGATCGGCCGGGCTGTTCGGTTTCGTCGAGCAGAACCTCGGGCTCAAGATCATCTTCGGGTTTCCCGGCATCGTGCTGGCCAGCATCTTCGTCACCGTCCCGTTCGTGATCCGCGAGGTCGAACCGGTGCTGCACGAGATCGGCACCGACCAGGAGGAGGCCGCCGCCACCCTGGGGTCCACCTGGTGGCAGACGTTCTGGCGGGTCACGCTGCCCTCGATCCGGTGGGGGCTGGCCTACGGCATCGTGCTGACCGTCGCGCGCACCCTCGGGGAGTTCGGTGCGGTGATCATGGTGTCGTCGAACCTGCCTGGCGCATCCCAGACCCTGACCCTGCTGGTGGCCGACCGCTACAACCGCGGTACCGCCGATTCGGTGTACGGCGCGTACGCGATCTCGACGCTGCTGATGGCCGTCGCGGTGATCGTTCTGGTGGCGCAGGTGCTGCTGGACCGTCGCCGTAACCGGGCCGAACAGTCCTAGGAGGAGTAAGAGCTATGACCGATGCGATCGTGGTTCGCGGCGCCAACAAGCGCTACGGCGATTTCGCGGCGCTGGACAACGTCGACTTCTCGGTGCCATCCGGTTCGCTCACGGCGCTGCTCGGACCGAGCGGATCGGGCAAGTCCACACTGCTGCGGGCGATCGCGGGCCTCGATCAGCCCGACACCGGGACCGTCACCATCAACGGGCGCGACGTGACCGGGGTGCCACCGCAGCGGCGCGGCATCGGCTTCGTGTTCCAGCACTATGCGGCGTTCAAACACCTCACGGTGCGGGACAACGTCGCATTCGGGCTCAAGATCCGCAGGCGCCCGAAGTCCGAGGTCACCGAGAAGGTCGACAATCTGCTGGAAGTGGTGGGGCTGGCCGGGTTTCAGACCCGCTACCCTAATCAGCTCTCCGGTGGCCAGCGTCAGCGGATGGCGTTGGCCCGGGCGCTGGCGGTCGATCCGCAGGTGCTGCTGCTCGACGAGCCGTTCGGGGCGCTCGACGCCAAGGTGCGTGACGATCTGCGGACCTGGCTGCGTCGTCTGCACGACGAGGTGCACGTCACCACGGTGCTGGTAACCCACGATCAGGCCGAGGCGCTCGATGTGGCGGACCGGATCGCCGTGCTCAACAAGGGTCGTATCGAGCAGGTGGGGTCGCCGACCGAGGTCTATGACGAACCGGCCAATGCGTTCGTGATGTCCTTCCTCGGTGCGGTGTCCGAGCTCAACGGAATCCTGGTGCGCCCACACGATATCCGGGTGGGCCGCAGTCCGGAGATGGCAATCGCGGCGGGCGACGGCACCGCCGAGGCGACCGGTGTGCTGCGCGCCACGATCGACCGGATCGTGATGCTGGGCTTCGAGGTTCGGGTCGAGCTGACCAGCGCCACCAATGGTGCGTCGTTCACCGCGCAGATCACCCGCGGCGATGCCGAGGCGCTCGGGTTGACCGAGGGCGACACGGTGTACGTGCGGGCGACCCGGGTGCACCAGATCCGCCGAGCAGACACAAAACTGCCCGATTTCGCCGAAAACTAGGCAGGTTTGCGTCTGCTCGCCGGGAAACTGGCTAAGCGGCGAAATCGGCGCTGCGCGCGGCGAGGGCCTCTTCGTAGCGGTCCAGCACCGTGGCGGCCACCAGCCGGTGCGGCCCCAGCGGCTCGGCCATCGACATCCCTTGGGCACGCGCGAAGTCGGCGACCCGATCGGTGATCCGGCCATGCGCCAGGAACCACGGTGCGACCACCAACCGCTGGGCTCCGCGGGCGCGTAACCGCTCGGCCGCCTCGGGCAGTGCCGGATCCTGACCCGTCGCGAACGCGACCTGCACACCGGCCCACCGGGTGCCCTCGGCCAGCCGCTCGGCCAGGCCTGCGGTGCGGGCGTTGGCCGCCGGATGAGACGATCCCACGCTGGTGAGCAGCACGCCGAGGCCGCTGTCGAATCGAGAAACCCCCAGTGCGGCAAGGCGTTCCCGCACAACCAGGAGCAGGCGGGGGTCCTCGCCGAGCACATCGGCCTGGCCCACCTTGGCGCCGGACTGCGCGATCAGGTCGGGGATGTCGGTGCGGGCGTGGTAGGCGCTGGCCAACAGCAGTGGCACCACGACGGATCCGGGCGCCGCATCGCCGAGGACATCGGCCAGGTTGGGCAGATTCTGTTCACAGAAGGCCACCCGAACCTCGGTGTCGGGCAACAGTCTGCGCACATGCCCGGCGATCGCATGCGCGTTCGCCGACGAACGCGGGTCGGCGCTGCCGTGCGCGGTGAGGACGAGCGGGCTCACCTCGACCTCATGACGCGTGCAGTCCGCATTCGGTCTTGGCCTGCCCGGCCCACCGCCCGCTGCGCGGATCGGTGCCCGGCGCGGGCTTGGCGGTGCACGGTGCACAGCCGATCGACGGATAGCCCTCATCGACCAGCGGGTTGACCAGGATGCCGTTGGTGTCGATGTAGGCCTGCATGTCCTCATCGCTCCAGGCCGCGATCGGGTTGATCTTCACCAGTCCGAACGCGTTGTCCCAGCTGATCAGCGGGGCGTTGGCCCGGGTCGGGGCCTCCACCCGGCGGATACCGGTGACCCAGGCCGAATAGCCTTTCAGCGCCTTGCTCAACGGCTCGACCTTGCGCATCCGGCAGCAGGCCGCGGCGTCGCGGGAGAACAGCTCCTTCCCGAGCAGTTCGTCCTGCTCGGCGACGGTGTGCTCGGGCGTCACATTGACCACGTGCACGTCGTAGACCGCCTCGACGGCGTCCCGGGTGCCGATCGTCTCGGCGAAGTGGTAACCGGTGTCGAGGAAGAGCACGTCGACCCCGGGCCGGACCTTCGCCGCCATCTCGACCAGCACGGCGTCCTGCATATTCGACGCCACCACATAGTCGCCACCGAAGTGCTCATCGGTCCAGCGCAGCAACTCGGCCGCGTCGGCACCGGCAAGTTCGGCCGCACCGCGTTCGGCCAGATCTCGCAGGTCGGTCTCGGAAACTTCGCTCACGGACAATGCACTCACCTCAAGTCGGCTTCGTCGGCCCGCACGGCCCACTGGGCGAAACGCTCGCCGTCCTCGCGTTGTTTCACGAAGTTGCGAACCACGCGGTCGATGTACTCGCCGAGGTCGGTGGCGAGCACCTTGTGCTGGCGCAGCTTGCGTCCGAAACCGCTGTCCAGGCCGAGGCTGCCGCCGAGATGGACCTGGAAGCCCTCCTCCGGGCCGTTGCCCTCATCCACCATCTGTCCCTTGAAGCCGATATCGGCGACCTGGATGCGGGCGCAGGAGTTGGGGCAACCGTTGATGTTCACGGTGACCGGTACGTCAAGCTCGGCGTTGAGATCGCCCAGCCGGCGCTCCAGATCCGGCACCAGGGTCTGGGCCCGGCCGCGGGTGTCGGCGAAGCTCAGCTTGCAGTACTCGATGCCGGTGCAGGCCATCAGGTTGCGACGCCAGTGCGAGGGCTGGGTCTGCAGACCGAGTGCCTCAAGGCCGTCGCGCAGCGCATCGACCTTGTCGTCGGCGACGTCGAGGATGATCAGCTTCTGGTAGGCGGTGAAGCGGGCCCGGTCGGCGCCTGCCGCCTCCATCAGGTCGGCCACCTTGGTCAGGATGGAGCCCGAAACCCGTCCGGCGATCGGCGCGGCGCCCACGGCGTTGAGGCCGTTCTTGGTCTTCTGCACCCCGACGTGATCGATGGTGTGCGGCACCTGCTCGGGCGCCGGGCCGTCTAGTAGGGGCCGGTGCAGGTACTCCTGCTCGAGAACTTTCCTAAATTTTTCTACGCCCCAGTCCTTGACCAGGAACTTCAGCCGAGCCTTCGAACGCAGCCGCCGGTAACCGTAGTCCCGGAAGATCCCGGTGATGCCCTCCCAGACGTCGGCCACCTCATCCAGCGGAACCCACACGCCGAGGCGCTGGGCCAGCATCGGATTGGTCGAGAGGCCGCCACCGACCCACACGTCCAGGCCGGGGCCGTGTTCGGGATGGTTCACCCCGATGAACGCCACATCGTTGATCTCGTGGGCCACGTCCTGCAGCCCCGAGATCGCGGTCTTGAACTTGCGGGGCAGGTTGGAGAACTCCGGGTTGCCGATGTAGCGCTCTTCGATCGCACGCAGCGCCGGTGTCGGGTCGAGCACCTCGACCAGCGAATCGCCGGCCAGCGGGGAGCCCAGCATGCCGCGCGGGCAGTCACCGCAGGCCTCCATGGTCTGCAGGCCGACCTCGTCCAGCCGCCGCCAGACCTCGGGAACGTCCTCGATCCGCAGCCAGTGGTACTGCAGGTTCTCCCGGTCGGTGATGTCGGCGCTGTCGCGGGCGAAGTCGACGGAGATCTGTCCGAGCGTGCGGATGGCCTGCGCCGACATGGCCTTGCCGTCGGTGCGCACCCGCATCATGAAGTACTTGGCCTCCAGCAGATCGGCGTTGTCGTCGCCGGTCCAGGTGCCGTCGTAGCCCTCGGTGCGCTGGGTGTAGAGGCCCATCCAGCGGAACCGGCCGCGCAGGTCGTTCTTGTCGATGCTGTCGAAGCCGTGGCGCGAGTAGACGTTGATGATGCGATCACGCACGTTGAGCGCGTCGTCGTCCTTCTTGAACTGTTCGTTGGCGTTGAGCGGCTCACGGTGGCCCAGCGCCCACTGGCCCTCACCGCGGGCGCGCTTGGCCGGACGGGCGGCTTTGGCGGGTGCCTGGGGGGTTGTCACGGTTTGGTGCTCCTTCGCGGAGGAGCCGGCCTCAGGTCGCGCGATTCACCGGTGGCTGTCCGGCGGCGCAGATCCGGCGGCCAGCTGAAAATACAGGTGGGCAGGTCTACACGGGATCAGGGCAGACAGCAACAGCTACAGACACGCTTGAAATCGACATGCCGCCGTGCCACCAGCTGGACGCCGGTGATGCTGTCGCGGGCGGAAGTCACGCCAGCCATTGTGCCACGATCGGCGCCATAGCCCCTAACCGGGCGATATTTGCGCTCACGGTGCGCAAAAGTCGCCGCTGGACAGTCTGGGAAAATCGTGGACATGCTTACCCGGACCGCGCTCTTCGGCATCTATATCCATGTGCCGTTCTGCGCGACCCGCTGCGGATACTGCGACTTCAACACCTACACGCCCGCCGAGGCGGGCGGGGCCAATCCCGACGGCTGGCTGGACGCGTTGCGGATCGAGCTGCGGCTAGCGGCCGAACGAATGGGTGCGGTGCCGGTGGCGACGGTGTTCGTCGGCGGCGGCACCCCGTCGTTGCTCGGCGGCGCCGGGTTGGCCGCGGTGCTCGACGCGGTCCGGGACAATTTCGAGCTGGCCGCGGCCGCCGAGGTGACCACCGAGGCCAACCCGGAGTCCACCTCGCCGGAGCTGTTCGACGCGCTACGCGGCGCCGGCTACACCCGGGTGTCGCTCGGGATGCAGTCGGTGGTGCCCAACGTGCTCGCGGTGCTGGACCGCACGCACTCGCCGGGGCGTGCGCTGACGGCGGCGGCCGAGGCCAAGGCGGCGGGTTTCGCGCATGTCAATCTCGACCTGATCTACGGCACGCCGGGGGAGTCCGACGACGACCTGCGGCGCTCGGCCGATGCCGCGGTGCACGCAGGCGTCGACCACGTGTCGGCCTACGCGCTGGTGGTGGAGGACGGAACGGCGCTGGCCCGCCGGGTGCGCCGCGGCGAGGTCGCCGCACCCGACGACGATGTGCTCGCGCACCGCTACGAGCTGCTCGACGCGCAGCTGTCCGATGCGGGCTTCGAGTGGTACGAGGTGTCGAACTGGAGCCGGCCCGGTGGTGAGTGCCTGCACAATCTCGGCTATTGGGACGGCGGCGAATGGTGGGGCGCCGGGCCCGGTGCGCACGGTTTTCTGGGTGCGAGGCGGTGGTGGAACATCAAGAATCCCAACGCCTATGCGCGCGCGCTCGCCGAGGGCAGGCTGCCGGTCGCCGACCACGAGGATCTCGACGCGGCGACCAGGCACACCGAGGATGTGATGCTGCGGGTGCGGCTGCGACGCGGTCTGGCGCTGGACGGCCTGGCCGAGGCCGAGCGTGAGCGGGTGCCCGGGCTGGTGGCCGACGGGCTGGTCGACGTGTGCGACGAGCGGCTGGTGCTGACCGACCGGGGCCGGTTGCTGGCCGACGGTGTCGTGCGCACTTTGTTGGCTTGACGGGGATCACAGCCGCGGGCGCGAGCGTAGCCCACCCGGCCTACCTAGGTTAGGCTACATTTACTTTCCGTGACTGAGGTCAGTATCGAGACGCCCGCCGAAACCGCCGAGTCGATCGAGCTCGCACTGCCGGCCGGGGTGGGCCCGGCGGATCTGGTGGCCGAGCTGGCCCGGGTGCTGCCGGAACGCGACGGTGAGGACTACGTCGTGTACGAACGCGACGGCGAATGGTCGCTGGCGGTCGGCGTGCGCGCGGTCGTCGAACTCGACTCCGACGAGCTGCGGGTGATCCAGGACGGCGTCGTGCAGCGCCAGCCCTGGACCGGCAGGCCGGGGGCGCCGCTGGGGGAGGCCGTCGACCGGTTGTTGCTGGAGACCGACCGGCTGTTCGGCTGGGTGGCCTTCGAATTCGGCACCTACCGGTTCGGGCTGGCGCAGCGGCTGCCTGCGGGCACCCCGTTGGCCCGGATTCTCTGGCCGCGTACGCAATTCGTGATCTCGGCGGCGACGATCCGGCTGATCGGCGCCGATGACCGGCAGGTCGACGCGCTGCGCCGGATACTGGCCGAGGGGGTGCGCGAGACGCCCGCCCCCACCGGTGTGGACGTGCGCGACGATCCGTCCGGGTACCGCGGCCGGGTGGCGGGCGCCATCGACGAGATCGTCGGCGGCCGCTACCAGAAGGTGATCCTGTCGCGGCGCTTCGACGTGCCGTTCGCCGTGGACTTCCCGGCCACCTACCGGGTCGGCAGGCACAACAACACCCCCGCGCGCTCGTTCCTGCTGCACCTCGGCGGGATCCGGGCCCTGGGCTACAGCCCCGAACTGGTCGCCGCGGTGCGCGCCGACGGCACCGTGCTGACCGAGCCGCTGGCCGGCACGCGGGCCTTCGGCCGGGGCGCCGACCACGACCGCGCGGCCCGCGACGAGCTCGAATCGAACCCGAAAGAGATTGTCGAGCACGCGATCTCGGTGCGTACCTCGGTGCAGGAGATCTCCGAGGTGGCCGAGGAGGGGAGCGCGGTGGTGCTCGACTTCATGACCGTGCGGGAACGCGGCAGCGTCCAGCACCTCGGCTCGACCGTCGGCGGACGGCTGCAGCGGTCGATGGACCGGATGGACGCGCTGGAAGCCCTGTTCCCCGCCGTCACCGCCTCCGGCATCCCCAAGGCGGAGAGCGTCGAGGCCATCCTGCGCCTGGACGAGGCGCCCCGCGGCCTGTACTCGGGCGCGGTGGTCACGTTCTCGGCCGACGGCGGGATGGATGCCGCACTCACGCTGCGCGCCGCCTACGAATCCGAGGGCCGGACCTGGCTGCGGGCCGGTGCGGGCATCATCGCCGAGTCCACCCCGGACCGCGAGTTCGAGGAGACCTGCGAGAAGCTCGCCACGCTGGCGCCGCACCTGGTGCGCCGCGCCTGAGCTTGGCGACTCACTGCGTCAGCTGCGCCAGCAGGGCCTTCTTATCGGTCTTGCCGACCGCCGTCGTGGGCAGCGCCGCCATCGGGACCAGCACGTCGGGCCTGGAGTGCGAGGCCACGCCGCGCTGCTCCAGGTGGCTGTGCAGGTCGGCCAGGCTGACCGGCGGCCCGCTGAACACGACGACGGCACACACCTTCTCGCCGAGGTACTCGTCGGGCAGCGCTACCGCCGCGGCCGACCACACCGCCGGGTGGGTGAGCAGATGCTCCTCCAGGTCGAGCGCCGACACGTTCTCACCGCCGCGCACGATGACGTCCTTGACCCGGCCGGTCACCTCGATATAGCCGGCCAGCGGCCCCTCGGCGAACCGGCGCACCCGGTCGCCGCTGCGGTAGAACCCGTCCGGGCTGAACGAGCGCGCATTGGCGGCCTCGGCGTTGAAATAGCCGTTGATGGTGTAGGGGCCGCGCACCAGCAGTTCGCCCTCCTCGCCCGGTGCGACCTCGGTGCCGTCCTCGTCGACGATGCGGACCTCGTCGTCCGGGGACAGCGGCCTGCCCTGGGTGGCGTCGAGCACCTCGGCCGGGTCGCCGATGCGGGTGTAGTTCAGCAGCCCCTCGGCCATCCCGAAGACCTGTTGCAGGCCCGGTGTGAGGGCGGCCCTGACCATCGCGGCGTCGGGCAGGGAGAGTTTGGCGCCGCCGACCTGGAGCAGGCGCAATGTCTTGGGCGCCAGCGGCTCCCAGTCACACGCCTGTGCCCACAGCTTGGCCAGGGCGGGCACCAGCGCGGTGACGGTGACCCGGTGCCGGTCGATCGCGGCGAAGGCCGACTCGGGGCTCGGGTCGGCGGTGAACACCGTGGTGGCGCCGACGCTGAGCGCGCCGAGCAGACCGGGACAGGCCAGCGGGAAGTTGTGCGCCGCGGGCAGGGCCACCAGGTAGACGTCGTCACCGGTCAGCTCGCACACCGCCGCGCTCGCGGTGCAGTTGTAGACGTAGTCCTCGTGGGTGCGGGGGATGAGCTTGGGGGCCCCGGTCGTCCCGCCGGACACCAGCAGCAGCGCGGGCGACGCCGGATCGGGATCGATCGCGGGTGCCGCGGCCGAGGCTGAACGGCTGACCTGCGCCCAGGACCGGAACTCGGCCGGATCGCCGTGTACGAGCACATGTCGCACCGAGGGATGCGTCCGCACCAGGTCCCGCGCCATCTCGCGGTAGTCGAAGCCGCCCGCGGTGTCGCCGACCAGGACCGCCACCGCGCCGCTCACCTGCGCGAAATGGGCCAACTCGGCCAGCCGGTGCCCGGGCAGGCACATCACCGGGACGGCGCCGGCCCGCAGCAGTCCGAACAGCGCGACCGGGAATTCGGCCGAATTGGGCAGTTGCAGCAGCACCCGGTCGCCGGGTCCGACGCCGAGGGCCGCGAGGCCCGCCGCGGCCCGGTCGGCCAGCGCGTCCAGTTCGGCGTAGCTGTGACGGCATTCGGCATCGACGACCGCGATGCGTTCCGGCCAGGTGGCGGCGGCGTCGCGCAGCACCGAATCCAGCCGTCGGCCGGTCCAGTGACCGGCTTGTCGGTAGGCCCGCGCACGATCGGCGGGGAAGGGCGTGAACCCTTCCAGTAGGGGCGGCTGAGCAGCGGATTCGGCGGATCGGCCAGTGGTCGGAGTCACGAAGGGGCCCCCTCGGGTAGGCGTGTTCGGTTAGCCGAATATAGGGTAGCCTCCACGAAGTTAGGGCAGCCTGTGCTTATCGTTCGGAGGTCATTGTGGGCGCAAATGTGGGCGACGTCGCCATTGCGGATGCGAAGACCATCAGGCGGGCGGTGGCCGACCTGCTCGGCGTCGGCAGCGATGCCGTCGACCCCGACGCCGACCTGATCGGGCAGGGCCTGGACTCCATCCGGATGATGTCGCTGGCCGGCCGCTGGCGCAAACAGGGCATCGACGTCGACTTCGCCACCCTGGCCGCCACCCCGACGGTATCGGCCTGGGCCGAGCTGGTCGGCTCACGCAGCCCCGCCGGTGCGGAAGACGCTGCCGGGCAGGGGGATTCACCCCGCACCGGGCCGGATGCCGCCGCCGGTGAGCCGTTTCCGCTGGCCCCGATGCAGCACGCCATGTGGGTCGGCCGGGAAGGCGATCAGCAGCTCGGTGGCGTCGCGGGACACCTGTACGTCGAATTCGACGGCGCGGACGTCGATCCCGAGCGGTTGCAGCGGGCGGCCGCCGCGCTGGCCGAACGGCACCCGATGCTGCGGGTCGAATTCCTCCCCGACGGCACCCAGCGCATCGGCGCGGCAGCGCAGCAGGTGCGGGTCGAGGACCTGCGCGACACGTCACCGGAGCAGGCCGCCGAGCGGCTCTCGGCCATCCAGCGCGCCAAATCCCATCAGCAACTGCACGGCGAGGTGTTCGAGCTGACGCTGACGCTGCTGCCCGGCGGCGCCACCCGGCTGCACGTCGATCTCGACATGCAGGCCGCCGACGCCATGAGCTACCGCACCCTGATGGCCGACCTGGCCACGCTCTACCGGGCGGGCGGGACCGGCGAGCTGCCCGCACTCGGCTACACCTACCGCGAGTACCGGTTGGCCGCCTCCGACACCGCCGGTGAGGGCGACCGGGCCTGGTGGGCCGAGCGGATACCGGACCTGCCCGACCCGCCGCGGCTGCCGCTGGTTCCGCCCGCCGAGCAGGCCGACCCGCATCACACCACCCGGCGCCACCACTGGCTGGACCCCGACACCCGCGACGCGTTGTTCGCCGCCGCCCGCAAGCGCGGTATCACCCCGGCGATGGCGCTGGCCGCCTCGTTCGCCGACACCCTGGCCGGCTGGTCGGCCGAGTCGCGGTTCCTGCTCAACGTGCCGCTCTTCGGCCGCGAGCAGCGCCATCCAGACGTCGACGACATCGTCGGCGACTTCACGTCCTCGCTGCTGCTCGGCATCGACCTTGAGGGCACCGCAACCGCCGCCGAGCGGGCCAGGGCGGTGCAGGAGACGTTCCACACCGCCGCCGCGCACGCCGGCTATCCCGGGCTCTCGGTGCTGCGCGACCTCGGCCGCCATCGCGGTACCCAGGTACTGGCCCCGGTGGTCTACACCAGCGCGCTCGGCCTTGGCGAACTGTTCGCCACCGGGGTGACCGAGACGTTCGGCAAACCGGTCTGGATCAATTCGCAGGGCCCGCAGGTGCTCCTCGACGCGCAGGTCACCGAATTCGACGGCGGGGTGCTGGTGAATTGGGACGTGCGCGAGGAGGCCTTCCGGCCGGGTGTGGTCGACGCGATGTTCGACCGCCACATCGCCGAACTGCGCCGCCTGGCCACCGACGACACCGCATGGGAAGCCCCGTCGCGACCGTTGCTGGCCGAATCGCAGCGGGCGGTGCGCGACGCGGCCAACGCGTCGACGGCCGTACCGGGCGGCCTTGCGCTGCACCAGGGTTTCTTCGCCAACGCCGCCGCCCGCCCCGACGCCGTCGCGGTGATCGGATCGAACGGTGCGGTGACCTACTCCCAGCTGCGTGAGCGCGTGCTGGCGGTGGCGGCGGCGTTACGCGTCGCGGGTATCCGCGCCGGCGAGAGCGTCGCCGTGATGGGACCCAAGGGGCCCGACCAGGTGACCGCGCTGCTGGCGATCCTGGCGGCCGGCGCGGTCTACGTCCCGGTCGGGGTCGACCAGCCCGCCGAGCGGGCCGAACGGATGCTCAAGAACGGCGACGTCCGGATGGCGTTGTCCTGCGGTGACGGACCGCCGACCTGGCTGCCCGCCCTGACCGTCTCCGAGGCCATCGCCGTCGGCCGGCGCTCCGGCGAGATCGAGCCCGCCGCAACCGATCCCGCCGAACTGGCCTACATTCTGTTCACCTCGGGCTCGACCGGCGAACCCAAGGGCGTCGAGGTCACCCACGACGCCGCGATGAACACCATCGAGGCACTCAACACCCACTTCGGGGTGGGCCCCGACGACCGGGTGCTGGCGCTGTCACATCTGGAATGCGATCTCTCGGTGCTCGACGTGTTCGGCACCCTGGCCGCGGGCGCCACCATCGTCGTGGTCGACGAGGCCGACCGGCGCCATCCGGATCACTGGGTGGCCCAGATCGACACCCACGGCGTGACGGTGCTCAACTTCCTGCCCGGCTGGCTGGAGATGCTGGTCGAGGTGGCGGGCGGGACCGCACTGGCATCGGTGCGTGCCGTGCCGACCGGTGGTGACTGGGTCCGCAGCACCATGGTGCGCAAACTGCAGGCGCTGGCGCCGGGGGTACGCCTGGCCGGTCTGGGTGGGGCAACCGAAACCGCCGTGCACGCAACCCTGTTCGAGGCCGGTGAGCTGCCCGAGGAGTGGGCCGCGGTCCCGTACGGCAAGCCCCTGGCCAACAATGCGTGCCGGGTGGTCAATGCCGCGGGCGAGGACTGCCCGGACTGGGTGCCGGGCGAGTTGTGGATCGCCGGCCGCGGCATCGCCCGCGGATATCGGGGCAGGCCCGATCTCACGGCCGAGCGGTTCGTGTCCCACGCCGGCCGGACCTGGTACCGCAGCGGCGATCTGGCCCGGTACTGGCCGGACGGAACGCTGGAGTTCGTCGGCCGTGCCGACCACCGGGTCAAGATCAGCGGTTTCCGCATCGAACTCGGCGACATCGAATCGGCGCTGCAGCGGCTCCCCGGCGTCCATGCCGCGGTGGCGGCGATCGTTCCCGTCGCGGGCGGTGAGATGCTGGCCGCGGTCATCGGACGCGACCACACCGCTACGGGCGCGTCGGAGCCGGCCCCCACCGACGCCGAACTGCGTTCGGGCCTGGCGGAGTTCCTTCCACCGCACATGATTCCGCGCTACTTCGAGATCGTCGAGCAGATCCCGTACACGGCGGGCGGAAAGACCGACCGGCGCGCGGTGGCCAGGAGGCTCGGCGACGCGGTGGCGGGCGGCGAGCGGACCCGGGTCAGGCAGCCGTCGACCGCCCTGGAGCGGGCGCTGACCAGCATCATGGCCGACCTGCTCGGCGCCGCCGACCTCGGCGTGGATGCCGACTTCTTCGAACTGGGCGGTGATTCGGTGCTGGCCACCACGGCCGTCGCGCGGATCCGGGACTGGCTGGACACCCCGACCGTGATGGTGCCCGACGTCTTCGCCACCCGCACTGTCGAGGCACTGGCCGCCCGGCTGACCGCGCGCGAGCCGGGCAGCGACCGGCTCGAACAGGTCGCCGAGCTCTACCTCGAGGTCGCCGCCATGGACGACTCCGACGTGCTGTCCGCACTCGACCCCGCGTCCGCGTCATGACCGGTGCCGATACCGGACTGGCCGTCAAACCCTGGATCAAGAAGTATCCGGCCGGCGGCAGCGCCTCGACACCCACCCTGGTGTTCCCGCACGCGGGCGGCGCGGCTCTGGCCTACCGGTCGTTGGGAACGGCACTGGCCCAAGCGGGTTCGGACGCCTATGTGATGCAGTACCCACAACGCGGCGACCGGCTGACCCACCCAGCCCCGGTGACCATCGGCGAGCTGGGCCGTGACCTGTTCGAGGCCGGCGACTGGTCCGGGCTCGGCCCGCTGCGCCTGTTCGGGCATTGCATGGGTGCGGTGGTGGCCTTCGAGTTCGCCAGGATCGCCGAACGCGACGGCGTCCCGGTCGAAGCCCTGTGGGTGTCGGCCAGTGAAGCCCCGTCCCTGGTCGCCGCACGCCCCGACCTGCCGATGGCCCGCGACGAGATCCTCGCCGACCTGGTCGACCTCGGCGGCACCGATCCCGAGCTGCTCGCCGACGAGGACTTCGTGGAACTGCTGCTGATGGCGGTGCGCGCCGACTACGCGGCGTTCAACCGTTACACCTGCGACGCCGGTGTGGCCATCGCGGCCGACATCTACGCCCTCGGCGGTGAACGCGACCACCTGATCAGCGAGGATATGCTGCGGCGCTGGGAGATTCACACCACGGGTGCGTTCACCTGCTCGATGTTCGACGGCGGACACTTCTACGTCAACGATCACACCGGGGACGTGGCGGAGCTGGTCAATGAGCTCTGACCGGCACTCCCGACCCGACGCCGCGGATCCCGTGGTGATAGTCGGCATGGCAGTGGAGGCCCCGGGTGGCATCGACACCGCCGACGACTACTGGGCCCTGCTGTCCGAACAGCGCGAGGGGCTCGGCCGCTTCCCGACCGACCGTGGCTGGACGATCCGTGACCTGCTGGAGGGCTCCCGCCGCGACGGCTTCAAACGCATCCACGACCTGGGCGGCTTCCTGTCCGGCGCTGGAACATTCGATCCCGCGTTCTTCGGGATCTCGCCGCGGGAGGCCACCGCCATGGACCCACAGCAGCGGGTCGCGCTGCGGCTGGCCTGGCGGTCGCTGGAGCACGGCGGGATCAACCCCGACGATCTCGCCGGACACGACGTCGGCTGCTATATCGGGGCCTCGTACCTGGAATACGGCCCCGCGCTGGCCGAATACTCCCACCACACCGGGCATCTGATCACCGGAACCTCACTCGGGGTGATCTCGGGGCGGATCGCCTACACGCTCGATCTGGCCGGCCCGGCACTGACCGTGGACACCTCGTGCTCGTCGGCGCTGACCGCATTCCACACCGCGGTCGGCGCGGTCCGGGCCGGGGACTGCGATATGGCCCTGACCGGTGGTGTCTGCGTGATGGGCACACCGGGTTTTTTCGTCGAATTCTCCAAACAGCACGCGCTGTCCGACGACGGGCGCTGCCGCCCCTACAGCGCACACGCCAGCGGAACGGTCTGGGCCGAGGGTGCCGCGATGTTCGTCCTGCAGCGCCGCTCACGCGCGCTGGCCGACGGCAGGCACATCCTCGCCGAGGTCCTCGCGACCGCCACCAACCAGGACGGCCGCACCACCGGGCTCACCGCCCCCAGCGGCAGCGCCCAGGAGCGGTTGTTCGCCAAGGCGATCGAGCGGGCCGGGGTTCGTCCCGGCGACGTCGGCGTGATCGAGGGGCACGGCACCGGGACCCGGCTGGGCGACCGCACCGAACTGCGATCACTGGTGGCGACCTACGGTGCCACCGCACCGGGTGCCGGCGCGCTGCTGGGTTCGGTCAAGTCCAACGTCGGGCACGCCCAGGCCGCGGCGGGCGCCCTCGGGCTGGCCAAGGTGATCATCGCGGCCCAGCACGGCGCGGTGCCCGCCACCCTGCACGCCGACGAGCCGAGCCGGGAAATCGACTGGGAATCCCAGGGTCTGCGGCTGGCCACCAAACTCACCGAATGGCCCGCGGCGCACGGCGAACGGATCGGCGCGGTGTCCGCGTTCGGGATGAGCGGGACCAATGCGCATGCGATCGTCGCGGTTCCCGAGACCGCGGGCGAGGCGGCGGCATGACCGCCGATCACCTGCCCGACGGACGAGTGCCGGTCCTGCTCAGCGCGCACACCGCCGACCTGATCGGGCAGGACGCCGCGGCGATCGGACGGTATCTGCACCGGCATCCCGAAGCCGGGGTGTCCGGTGTGGCGCACACCGTGGCCGGTACCCGCAGGCTGCGCCGGCACCGCGCGGTGGTCCGGGCCGCGGACCGCGACGAACTTCTCGACGCCCTCGCGGCGCTGGCCGATGGGCGCGAACACCGGCTCGTCACCCGGGCCCAGGCGGGCAGGCCCGATGGTGCACCGCCGCGGATCGCCTTCGTGTTTCCCGGCCAGGGCGGCCAGTGGCCGTCGATGGGTGCCGAGGCCTACGACCGGCTGCCCGAATATCGCGCCGAGGTCGACACCTGCGCCGCGGCGTTCGCGGATGCGGGCGCGACATCGCCGCTGGACTACCTCCTGGCCGATGCCACCGCGACGGCGGGCGACTTCTCGCAGGTTCAGATTCAGGGCGCCCAGTTCGTGCACGGCGTCGCCCTGGCGCGGGTGTGGCGCTCGGTCGGTGTGCTGCCCGATATCACGGTCGGGCACAGCCTCGGTGAGATCGGCGCCGCCTATGCGGCGGGCACCATCACGCTGGCCCAGGCCGTGGCGGTGGTCATCGCCCGCGCCACCGTGCTGGACCGGCTGACCGGACCGTACCGGGTCGCGGTGCTCGGCATTTCGCCGGAGGAGGCCGCCGCGGTGGTGGCCGAGGTGCCGGGCTGGCTTGAGCTGTCGGTGGTGAATTCCCGGTCTTCGGTGGCGGTGTCGGGCGAGACCGCGGCCGTGGCCGCCGCGGTGCGCACCGTGACCGGGCAGGGCGGGTTCGCCAAAGAGATCGAGATCGGGTTCCCGGCGCACACCACGGCCCTGGACTCGGTACGCACCGAACTCGAATCACTGCTCCCGGCCGGTGAGTTCGCCGCGACGCCGGTGCAGTTCATCGGGTCGGCCACCCACGACGTCGTCGACGCCGGGACCGGCTTCGCCGACTACTGGTACACCAACCTGCGCAGCACCGTCCGCTTCGACAAGGCGGCGCGCACCGCGGCGCGGCGGGGAGCACGGATCTTCGTCGAACTCTCGGCCCATCCCGCGCTGCTGTTCGCCATGGGCGACCTCGAGGACTCCACCGAGTCCGCACTGCTGATGGTCGGCTCGGGGCGACGCGACGAACTGCTCACCGATGAGCTCTCGGCCGCCGTCGCCACGGTGGCATTGGCCGACCCCGGTTACGCCTGGCGCGATCTGCTCGGGCCGCCGTCGCAACGACTCCCGGGGTTCCCGTTCGCGCCGATGCGGGCCGAGCGGCACTGGTGGGGCCCCGATCCGCTGCCGCCGGTGGCCGGCCTGACCGTCGCGGTGGAGCACTGGGAGGACCTGCCGGTGCTACCGCGGGCCGACCGGCCGCGCCGGGTGGCGATCATCGACCTGGACCCCGGTTCCGGGACGGCCGACGCGCTGCGCAACGCGGCCACGTCCGACGACCGCGTCCAGCCGACCGATCCCGGCGGCGCCGACCTGCTCGTCGTGGTCGCGCCGGTGCTCGCCGCGGCCGACCCCGTCGCGGCCGCAGCCGAACTGGGCCGCCGCGTCGACGACGGGCTGCTCGGCTATGTGAAAGCGATCTCGGCGAACACCCGTGATGTCTGGCTGGTCACCAGGGGCGGCGAACAGGTACCGGGCGACGACGGACCGGCACTGCCCGGCGCGGCGGCGCTGGCCGCGATGCACCGCAGCATCGGCTTCGAGTATCCCGAACAGACCTTCCGGCACCTCGACCTGCCCGCCGAACCCGCTGACCCCGGCACGGCTCCGGATCTCACGGCGGCCGTCACGGCGCTGCTAGGCGACCTCGACGAGATCGCGCTGCGCGGCGGAGAATCCGCGGGATCCGGACCGAAACTGCTGCGGCGCACCATGCTCGAGGATTCGTCCGGCGGAGCGGAATGGTCGGCGGAGTCCGGGATCCTCGACGAGGTGGTGATCACCGGAGGTGCGGGGGCGGTCGGAATGCACTACGCCCGCCGACTCGCCGAGCTCGGTGCCCGGCGTATCGTGCTGCTCAGCCGCGGGGGACTGCCGGCCGACCGGCTCGCCGAGATCGGGGGCGGATCCGGTGCCGAGATCTTCGCCCCCAGCTGTGATCTCACCGATGCCGCCCAGGTGGCGGCCACCGCGGCCGAATTCGCGGGCGGCGGCGCCTCGCTCGTGGTGCACGCCGCCGGGGCCGCCACCATCGCACCGGCCGGGGAGCTGACCGGCGACGCCGTCCGGCAGACCTTCGCGGCGAAGCTGACCGGCGTCGCCAACCTGGTCGCGGCCTGGCCGCTGCGAGCAGATGCCCGAATCATGCTGTGCTCTTCGGTGTCCGGGCTGTGGGGTGGCCACGGCCACGCCGCCTATGCGGCGGCGAACCGGCTGCTCGACCTGCTGGCGGTGCAGCTGCGGGCGCAGGGACGCCACTGCACCTCGGTGCGCTGGGGGCTGTGGCAGGGCGCCGGCATCATCGACGCCGATGAGATCGCCCGGGTCGAGCGGTCCGGGCTGCGGGCAATGGCACCCGACCTGGCCGTGGAAGCCGGCCTGCGCGACTACCCGGGCGATCCGCTGGTGTTCACCGCCGACACCGCGCGGCTGCGGACGTTTCTGGGTATCGACGGTGCACCCGGGGACGAGGGTGACCAAGACCGCAGCGCCCAGATCGCCTCGGCCGCCACGGACGCCACCGGCGCGATGCGTCTCGCGTTAGGGTCGGTGCTGAAACTGGCGGATACCTCGGGGCTGGATCTCGACGCGTCGCTGCTGGACCTCGGTGTCGACTCGCTGCTGGCACTCGACCTGCGCAAGAAGCTCAAGAACGCCACCGGGAATTCGGTTCCCCTTGCCACGATTCTCGGCGGCGCCAGCGCCACCGAGTTGATCGAGCACCTGGAAAAGACCTGAGAAGGAAACACTTTCGCGTGACTGATATTGCAGATGCCGATGTGGCCGCCACCCGCACCTCCGACGCCCGCCTGGAGTTGATGCGGCGCAGGCTCGCCGAGCGTGGGCTGGCCGCGGGCACCGGCGACGCGGTCGACCCCACCGCGCTGTCGGACGGGCAGCGCCGGATGTGGTTCGTGCAGGGATTCGACCCCAGCGGGGTGCTGCTCAACGTCAGCCTGTCCTACCGGTTGGCCGGCGAAATCGACGCGCAGCGTCTGCACGCCGCGATCGACGCGGTCGCGCGGCGCCACCCGATCCTGCGCACCACCTACCGGGCCGATGAGAACGGTGAGCCGCGGGCCACGGTGCACGATGACCTGGCGCCCGGCTGGGCCACCCACGACCTGTCCGACAAATCCGAACGTGCCCGCCGGCTGCGGCTCGAAGTGCTGGCCCAGCGGGAGTTCGGCACCGCATTCGACCTCGGTGCCGATTCGCCGCTGCGGATCACCCTGATCAAGACCGGCCCGGCCGAACACGTGATGTTGCTCGTGGCGCACCACATCGCCTGGGACGACGGGTCATGGCGGGTGTTCTTCACCGATCTGACCCGCGCCTACTCCGGCGAGGCGTTGCCGGACACCCCGACGGGTTCGGGGGCCACCGCAGGCCCGGGCGATCAGGAATCCGACCAGGACCTGGCGTACTGGCGCGGGGCGCTGGCGGATCCGCCGGAACCGCTGGAACTCCCGGGGCCCAACGGATCGGTGGTGCCGACCGGGTTCCGGTCGCAACGCAGCACGCTGCGACTGCCCGCCGACACCGTCGACAAGGTGTCGGCGCTGGCCCGCGACACCGGCGCCACGCCGTACATGGTGCTGCTGGCCGCATTCGGTGCGCTGGTCAACCGCTACACCCACACCGCCGACTTCCTGGTCGCCACGCCCGTGCTCAACCGGGACACCGACGAGACCATCGGCTACTACGGCAACACCGTCGCCATGCGGATGCGGATCGATCCGGCTACCGGGTTTCACGAACTGGTCACCGCGACCCGGGACACCGCGCTGGGCGCATTCGCCCACCAGCGGGTCAACTTGGACCGCGTCGTGCGCGAACTCAACCCCGACCGCCGCCACGGCGCCGAGCGGATGACCCGGCTCAGCTTCGGTTTCCGCGAACCCGACGGCGGCGGATTCAGCCCGGACGGCGTCACCAGCGCCCGCGCCGAACTGCGCGGCCAGCACACCCAACTGCCCCTGGGATTCATGGTCGAATGGGATGGTTCGGCGGCGACCGTCGAGGCCGAACATCTGACCGAGGTCCTCGACGCCGACCTCGCCGCCCAGATGCTGCGGCACTTCGCGGTGCTGCTCGAGGCCGCCCTGGCCGACCCCGACCGCCCGCTGTCACGCCTTGACCTGTTCACCCCCGAGGATGCCGCGTGGACCCGCGCGGTGTCCGGCGGCGAGGAATTCGACACCCCCGCCACCACCCTGACCACGCTGGTCACCGACCAGGCGGCCCGCACCCCCGACGCGACGGCCGTGGTCTACGAAGGACGCCACTACAGCTACCGCGAGCTCAACGAGTCGGCGAACCGGTTGGCGCACTGGTTGATCGAACGGGGGATCGGCACCGAGGACCGGGTGGCGGTGCTGCTGGAGAAGTCTCCCGAACTGGTCATCACCGCGCTCGCCATCGTCAAGGCCGGCGCGGTGTACCTGCCGGTGGACCCGACCTATCCGCAGGACCGGCTGGACTACATCCTGTCCGATTCCGATCCCAAAATCGTGCTGTCCGAACCGGTCACCGGTCTGGACAGCTATCCGGCCACCGACCCGACCGACGGCGAACGGGTCCGTCCGCTGCACCCCGACAACACCGCGTACCTGATCTACACCTCGGGCTCGACCGGGCAGCCCAAGGGTGTGCCCGTCGCGCACCGCCCGATCGCCGAGTACTTCGTCTGGTTCGCCGGGGACTACCAGGTGTCGCAGGACGACCGGCTGCTGCAGGTCGCATCGCAGAGTTTCGACGTGTCGATCGGCGAGATCTTCGGGATGCTCTCCGCGGGTGCCCGCCTGGTGATCCCCAAACCGGGCGGACTGGGCGACATCGCCTACCTGACCGAGTTGTTGCGCACCGAGGGCATCACCTCGATGCACTTCGTCCCGTCCCTGCTCGGCCTGTTCCTCTCACTGCCGGGGGTGAACGAATGGCGGACCCTGCGGCGGGTGCCGATCGGCGGCGAGGCGCTGCCGGGGGAGATCGCCGACAAGTTCCACGCCACCTTCGACTCGCTGCTGCACAACTTCTACGGCCCCACCGAGACCGTGCTCAACTGCACGCGCTACAAGGTGACGGGCAAGCAGGGCGCCCGCATCGTGCCGATCGGAACGCCCAAGATCAACACCACGATCCACCTGCTCGACGATGCGCTGCAGCCGGTTCCGGTCGGGGTGATCGGCGAGATCTACATCGGCGGAACACATGTCGCGCAGGGATATCACGGCAGGCCCGGTCTGACCGCCGAACGGTTCGTCGCCGACCCGTTCAACCCCGGCGGCCGGATGTACCGGTCCGGTGACCTCGCGCGCCGCAACGCCGACGGTGACGTCGAGTTCGTCGGCCGCGCCGACGAGCAGGTCAAGATCCGCGGATTCCGGATCGAGCTCGGCGAAGTGTCCTCGGCCATCTCGGTCGACCCTTCGGTCGGCCAGGCCGTCGTCTTGGTCAGCGATCTGCCCACCCTGGGCCGCAGCCTCGTCGCCTACATCACCCCGGCCGCCGACGCCGGGCGGGTCGAGATCGACCGGATCAGGGCCAGGGTGAGCGCCGCACTGCCCGAGTACATGATCCCCTCGGCCTACGTCGAACTCGACGAGATCCCGATCACCGCGCACGGCAAGATCGACCGCAGGGCGCTGCCCGAGCCGGAGATCAAGTCCGGCACCGAATTCCGCGATCCCGCCACCGAAACCGAGCGCGGCGTCGCCGCGTTGTTCGCCGAGCTGCTGGACCGCGACCAGGTGGGTGCCGACGACTCGTTCTTCGACCTGGGCGGGCATTCGCTGCTGGCCACCAAGCTGGTGGCGGCGGTGCGGACCCGATTCGGTGTCGACGTCGGGGTGCAGGACGTCTTCGAACACGCCACCGTCTCGGGGCTGGCCACCCACGTCGACGCCCTGCTCGCCTCGGGCGCGACAACGGGCAGGCCCGGGATCGTCGCGGTGCCCCACGACGGACCGCTGCAGATGTCGGCGGCCCAGCTGCGGCAGTGGTTCCAGTTCCGCATCGACGGCCCGAACCCGGTGAACAACGTGCCGTTCGCGGCGCGACTGACCGGTCCATGCGATGTCGACGCGCTGATCGCCGCGGTCGGCGATGTGGTCGAGCGCCACGAGATCCTGCGCACCACCTACCGCGAGATCGACGGTGCGCCATACCAGATCATTCACGAAGCCGGACCCGTCCCGGTGCGCCGGGCCGGCGGCGACGGCGAGGACTGGGTGCAGGCCGAGTTGGAGGCCGAGCGCAAGTACTGCTTCGATCTGGAATCCGAGTGGCCGGTCCGGGCCGCGGTGCTCTCCACCGCCGATGAGCACGTCTTGTCGCTGCTCGTCCACCACATCGCCGCCGACCACTGGTCGGGTGCCGTGCTGTTCACCGATCTGCTCACGGCCTATCACGCCCGCCGGGCCGGGCAACCGGTGCGGCCGGACCCGCTGCAGGTGCAGTACGCCGACTTCGCGGCCTGGCAGGCCGAACTGCTCTCCGGTGCCGATCAGACCATCGCCGACCAGCGCCGGTACTGGACCCGGCAGTTGGCCGGGCTCTCCGAGGACAACAATCCGGAGAACGGGCTACAGCCCGACTTCCCGCGGCCGCCGGTTCCGACCGGAGAAGGTGAGTCTTTCGACTTCACCATCGACGCGGCGACTCGGGAGAGGTTCGTCGCACTCACCGGTGAACTCGGCGTCACCGAGTTCATGCTGCTGCAGGCCGCGGTCGCGATCGCGTTGCAGAAGCTGGGCCAGGGCAACGACATTCCGCTCGGAACTCCGGTGGCCGGGCGCACCGCACCCGAACTCGACGCACTGATCGGGTTCTTCATCAACATCGTGGTGCTGCGCAACGACCTGTCCGGCAATCCGACGCTGCGCGAGGTGCTGCGTCGGGCCCGCGAGATGGCGCTGGCGGCCTATCAACACCAGGATCTGCCGTTCGACCGGGTCGTCGACGCGGTGAGCCCGGTGCGCACGCTGTCGCGCAACCCGCTGTTCGGTGTCGTGGTGCACGTGCGGGAGGATCTGCCGCAGGATCAGGTGATCGACACCGGTGATGACGGCGAAACACGTTTCACCGCACTGGAACCCACCTTCGACGTGGCACACGCCGACCTGTCGCTGAACTTCTTCGCCGAGGCCGGCGCGGGCTATCGGGGCACCGTGATCTACCGCACCGAACTCTACGAGCCGGCCACCGCGCAACGCCTGGTCGGCTGGCTGCACCGGATCGTCGATGCCTTCGCCACCGACGTCGATCAGACGCTGCGCGACCTCGGGACGATCGATCCGGCCGAGCGGGCCCGGATGGTCGAGGACTGGAGCCACCGGGCGATGCCGCCGCCGGGGCTGCCGCAGACCGAGGGCGCCACCCACGTCTACGTGCTCGACGAATGGCGGCAGCCGGTCGAGACCGGGGTGATCGGCGATGTCTACTACGCCGGTGGCGCGGTCGACGGGGCGGCCGCCTCGGCCACCGGCGTCGCGGCGAAGCGGTTCGTGCCCAATCCATTCGGCGAGGGCCGGCTGTACCGCACCGGCGACCGGGCCCGGTGGACGACCGACGGGCGGCTGCAACCCATCGTGGCAGGCGAGCCGCGGCTGCAGGCCGCCCTGGAGGCGGTCGACGGTGTCGCCGCGGCGGCCACCCGGATCTGGGAGACCCGCGCGACACCACTGCTGGCCGCCTACGTGGTGCCGGCCCGGCCGGTCGACGACGGCAAGGCCTTCATCGATGCGGTGTGGGCGGCACTGCCCGAGGACCTGCCCGCCGATCTGGTGCCCGCCGTGATCACCGTGGTCGACGACCTGGCGCCCGGCCTGTCGCGCCCCAGGGTCGGCGTGGCCGCGGTGGCCGGATCGGCCGCGCTGCCGCAGACCCCGACCGAACAGGCGCTGGCGGATCTGCTCACCGAGCTGCTTGAGATCCCCGAGGTGGGCCGCGACGACGAATTCTTCAGCCTTGGCGGGGACAGCATCCTGGCCGTGCAGCTGGCCGCGCGGGCCCGCGACGCGGGTCTGACGCTGACCGCGCGCATGGTGTTCGAGCATCCCGAACTGGCCGATCTGGCCGCGGCCGTCGACGCCGAGGACACCTCGGCGGTGGCCGCGGCGGACACCCACCACGCCCCGATGTCCGCGTCGGGGCTGTCGGCCGACGAATTGGCTTCGCTTACGGCGTCCTTCGGGCAGGACGGGGGCACCTCACCGTGACCTCGACCGGGGCGCCACCCGGCGTCGAAGACGTGCTGGCCCTCAGCCCGCTGCAACTGGGGCTGTACTCACTGGCCGGACTGGCCCAGGCCGACGACGGGGCGGAGCCCGGCGCCGACCCCTACCTCATCGCGATGGCCGCCGATATCGACGGCCCGCTCGATGCGACGCTGTTACGCGACTGTGCCGGGGCGCTGCTGGTCCGCCACCCCAACCTGCGGGCCAGCTTCTTCCAGGGCAACCTCGCCCGCCCGGTGGCCGTGGTCCCGGCCACCGTCGAGCTGCCGTGGCGGCATGTCGTGGCAGATTCCGGTGAGGTGGCGGCCATCGAGGCCGAAGAGCGAAGCAGGCCTTTCGATCTCGGCTGTGGGCCGCTGATCAGGTTCCTGTTGATCGAACAGCCCGGGCTGCGCTGGCGCCTGGTCGTGAACGCCCACCACATCACGATCGACGGCTGGTCGCTGCCGGTGTTCGTCGGTGAGCTGATCGCGCTGTACCGGGCCAAGGGCGATGCCGATGCACTGCCCGCACCGCCACGCCCGTACCGCGACTACATCGGCTGGCTGGCCGGGCGCGATCAGCAGGCCAGCAGGCAGCGCTGGCGGGCCCACCTCGACGGTCTCGACGGGCCGACCCTGCTGTCACCCGCGCTGACCGGACGCGAGCCGGCGCCGGGACTAGCCCGGCGCACCGAGGTGACGCTGGACGAGGCGGCGACGGACGAGATCCTGCGGGCCGCAAGGACCCGCGGCGTCACCGTCAACACGCTCTTCCAGATGGCCTGGGCGGCAATCCTTGCGACATTCACCGACCGCACCGATGTGGTGTACGGCATCACCGTGTCCGGACGTCCCGACGAGCTGTCGGGGGTCGAGTCGATGGTCGGCCTGTTCATCAACACCGTGCCGTTACGGGTCCGGGTCGATCCGTCGGAGCCGGTCGGCAGGCAGTGTCTGGCGCTGCAACGCGAGGCCGCCGAACTACGCGAGCACAGCTACCTCAGCCACACCGAACTCCGGTCGCTCGGCGGGATCGGCGAGCTGTACGACTCCCTGCTGGTGTACGAGAATTTCCCGCCCGGCGGCCTGGTCGGCAGCGACGAGTTCCCCCTCGACGAGGCGGTGCTGCGGCCGTCGGCCCTGGAGAGCCTGACGCATTTCCCGGTCACCGTCGCCGCGCATCCCGCCCACGGCCGGCTCACCGTCCTGGTCGAAACACTCGACGGTGCACTGGGAGCACTCGATCCCGAGGCGCTCGGCCTGCGGGTGCTCGCCGTGCTGCGGCGGCTGCTGGACTCGTGGGATCGTCCGCTGCGCGAGGTCACCGTGACCCTCGACGACGAAGCGCGACCGTCGCCGGAGCCCGATGTCACCGTGCCGCAGGGCGGATTTCACACCGCCTACACCGAGGCGGCCGCGCAGCGGCTGGGTTCGGTCGCGCTGAGCTGGGACGGCGGCGAGCTCAGCTACCGCGAACTCGACGAGGCCGCCGACCGGCTGGCCGCCGAACTCGACCGCCGCGGCGTCGGTGCGGAGACACCGGTGCCGATCCGGTTGCGCCGTGGGCCCGACTATGTGGTCGCGATGCTCGCGGTGCTCAAGGCCGGCGGGCTGATCGTGCCGCTGGACCCGGCGATGCCCGCCGAGCGGGTCGACGAGATCGTCGGGCAGACCGGTGCGATGCTCATCGTCGACGACGCCTTCCTGGCCGGCGTGGGCGGTGAGCCACCGGCCGATTTCCGGCCGGCGCCGGTGCTGCCGGGCCAGAGCGCCTATATCGTCTTCACCTCGGGGACGACCGGAAAGCCAAAGGGGGTCATCGGAACCCATCAGGCCCTGCTGGCCTACGCCGCCGACCACGCGCGCCAGGTGCTGCGCCCGGCGGCCAAGCGGCTGGGCCGCCCGATGCGGGTCGCCCACGCGTGGTCGTTCACCTTCGACGCGGCGTGGCAGCCGCTGGTGGCGCTGCTCGACGGGCACAGCGTGCACATCGTCGCGGACGAGGTCCAGCGGGACGCCGAAGCCCTGGTCGAGACGATCGGCCGGTTCTCGATCGACATGATCGACACCACCCCGTCGATGTTCACCCAGCTGCGCGCCGCAGGTCTGCTCACCACGGTGCCGCTGGCCGTGCTGGCGCTGGGCGGCGAAGCCATCGACACCGCGGCGTGGCAGGCGATCCAGGCCGAGTGCGAGCGCACCTGGATGTCGGCGCACAACTGCTACGGCCCGACCGAGACGACGGTCGAAGCCGTGGTCGCGGCGATCCCCGAGCACCGGCAGCCCTGCATCGGCCGCCCCACCGATTCGACCACGGCCTATGTGCTCGACGGCTGGTTGCGGCCGGTGCCCGACGGGGTGGCCGGTGAACTCTATTTGGCCGGTGGGCAACTCACCCGCGGATACCTCGGAAGGCCGGGGGAGACGGCCGGGCGTTTCGTGGCCGATCCGTCGCGCCCGGGCGCCAGGATGTACCGCACCGGGGACGTGGTCCGCAGGCTTCCCGACGGCTCGATCCAATTCCTGGGTCGCAGCGACGATCAGGTGAAGATCCGCGGGTTCCGGGTGGAACCGGGCGAGGTGGCCGCCGCGCTGCACCGTCACCCCGGTGTCCGGCACGCGCACGTCGCGGTGCGCAGGCACCGCAGCGGACCGCGGCTGACGGCCTATGTGGTGACCAGGGCCCCGGTGGAGGACCTGCGCCGGATGCTGACCGAGACACTGCCGAGATACCTGGTGCCGCATCACATTCTCGTCGTCGACGAGATTCCGCTGACCACCAACGGCAAGGTCGACGATGCGGCCATGGCCCGCGTCGACGCCGGGCGCCGGTCCGATCGGTTCGAGGCGCCGGTGACCGAGACCGAGAAGGTGGTCGCCGAGGTGCTGGCCGAGGTGCTCGATGCCGGTGACGGTTCCGCGGTGGATGTCACCGCCGACTTCCTCGACCTCGGCCTCGACAGCATCGTCGCGCTGTCGGTCGTCCAGGCGGTCCGGCGGCGCGGCCTGGCGCTGCGGGCCCGGCTCATGCTGGACTGTTCGACGGTGCGCGAACTCGCCGCCGCGATCGAGGCCGACGCCGAATCCCGTCAAGCCGGGGGCCAGGACGTCGAGGCTGAGTCCGGCCCGATTCCGGTGCTGCCCAACGGTCGTTGGCTTTATCAGTACGGCGATCCGCGCCGGCTGGCTCAGACCGAGGCGTTCCGACTGCCCGACGGCATCACCCGTGAGCACCTCGAAACCCTGCTGAGCACCGTCGTCGCCGGCCACGAGGTACTGCGCACCCGGTTGGACCGGGTCACCCAGACGCTCGTCGCGCAACCGCCCCGGCAGGTGCTCACCGAGGTGACCACATCCGGCGACCTGGGCGTGGCCGTCACCGAGCAGGCCAGGAGCTCGGTGCAACGCATCGACCCGCAACAGGGTTCGATGCTCGACGCGGTGTGGTTGCGTCACCCCGATGCGGGCGCCGGCGTGCTGATCCTGACCGCCCATGTGCTGGCACTGGACCCGGCGTCCTGGCGGATCATGATCGGTGAACTCGAGAACGCCTGGCATGTCCTGGCTTCCGGGCGCTCACCGGCACCGGTACGCGAACACACATCGTTGCGGCAATGGTCGCGGCTGCTGTCCGAGCGGGCACTCAAACTCGACACCTGCGACTTCTGGGCGGGCCAGTTCGACGGCGAGGATCCCGATATCGGTGCCAGGCGCATCGACCCGGCCACCGACCGGATGGGCGATGTGGCGGTCGAGATGGCGTTCGCCGACCCGGATGTGACCGCACGGCTGCTGACCGGGCCGATACCGGTGACCGAGGTGCTGGCGGCGGCGACGGGCCGGGCGCTGTCGCAGTGGCGCAGACACCGCGGACAGTCGACGCCCGCTCCGCTGCTGGCCCTGGAGACCTACGGACGCTCCGACGGAGTGCTCTCGGCCGGACTCGACGACGACCGCGACGTCGACACCGGGGACACCATGGGACTGCTCAGCATGATCTACCCGCTGCGCCTGAGAGCCGACGACGCCCGCGGCGTCGCCGCCCAACTCGCCGCCGTCCCAGGCGATCCGATCGACTACGGCCTGCTGCGCCACCTCCGCGAGGACACCGCGGAACGGCTCGGCGGGTATCGCGATCCGCAGATCCTGCTCAACTACCTCGGCCGCATCGAAGTCCCTTCGTCCGATCACGCGCTGCGTCAGGACCGGGCACTGCTGGCCGGTGTCACGCCGGTGCCCGAACCCGATGTCGCGGTGCGCCACGAGCTGACCATCATGGCCGCGGTGATCGACCGCGGCGGGTCGGCGGTGCTGGGCGCGCAGTGGCGAACCGTGCCCGACATTCTGTCCGCCGAGGACATCACCACCCTGCAGACGATGTGGCTGCAGGCCTTGCGAGAGGTGATCGAGTGAATACCCCGACCCTGGCCGTCATCGGTGCCGGACCCAAGGCCATCGCGGTGGCGGCCAAGGCCTCCGAGCTGCGCGCGATGGGTATGCCCGCACCCGACGTCGTCGTCGTGGAACGCACCGGCGTGGCGGCCAACTGGCAGGCCGTCGGCGGCTGGACCGACGGGCAGCACCGCCTGGGAACCAGCCCGGAGAAGGACGTCGGTTTCCCGTACCGCTCCTCGCTGGTGCCGCGGCGCAACGCCGAACTCGACGACCGCATGGTGCGGCACAGCTGGCAGTCCTTCCTGATCGACATCGGGCATTTCGCGGAGTGGATCGACCGGGGCAGGCCCGCGCCGACCCACCGGCGGTGGAGTCAGTACCTGAACTGGGTGGCCGACCGTATCGATATGTCCGTCGTCACCGGTGAGGTCACCGAGATCGGCGTGGACGACGCCAAGGGATCGTGGGTGCTGCGCACCGACGAAACCACGGTGCCCGCCGACGCCGTCATGGTCACCGGTCCCGGTCAGGCCGAAAAGGCGATCCTGCCGGGCAATCCGCGGGTACTGTCCATCGCGCAGTTCTGGCACCGGGCCGCCGCCCAGGAGCTCATCTCCGCCGAGCGGGTGGCCGTGGTCGGCGGCGGTGAGACCGCTGCGACGATGCTCAATGAGCTTTTCCGGCACCGGGTTTCGACCATCACCGTGATCTCGCCGCAGGTCACGCTGTTCACCCGGGGCGAGGGTTTCTTCGAGAACGCGCTCTACTCCGATCCCACCCACTGGGCGGGCCTGACGCTGTCCGAGCGGCGCGACGCGATGAACCGCACCGACCGCGGCGTGTTCTCGGCGCGGGTGCAGGAGGCACTGCTCGCCGACGATCGGATCCGGCACCTGCGCGGCCGGGTCGCGCATGCGGTCGCCCGCGACGAGAAGATCCGGCTGACCCTGCGGACCGACTTCGCCGCGCGCGCGGCGCTCGGGCCGAGTAGTGAACGCCTGGAAACCGTGCACGGTTTCGACCTGGTGATCGACGGTTCGGGCGCCGACGCCATGTGGTTCGTGCCGCTGCTGGCCCAGGATGCACTGGACCTGCTGGAGCTGGGGCTGGGCGCGCCCCTGACCGGGGAGGCCCTGCAGGAGTCGATCGGCCACGACATGTCCGTCGCCGGTGTGACCCCCAAGCTGTTCCTGCCGGGGCTCGCGGGCCTGAACCAGGGGCCGGGCTTCCCCAACCTGAGCTGCCTCGGATTGTTGTCCGACCGGGTGCTCGGCGCCGACCTCGGGTCGGGCGCCGCCGCGGCCACCGACCGATCGATCAGGAGTACCGATGAGCAACAATCCATTCGATGACGAGGACGGCACCTTCCTGGTGCTGCGCAACGACGAGGATCAGCACAGCCTGTGGCCGGCGTTCGCCGATGTGCCCGCCGGCTGGCGCATCGTCTTCGGGGAGGGCACCCGCACCGACTGCCTGACCTATGTCGAGCAGAACTGGACGGATCTGCGCCCGAGAAGCCTGCGCGAGGCGATGGCCGGGTAACTGCCGCTAGGCCTGTTGCGGCGTGAAGGCGTCCATATCGAACAGGCGGGCGTGCAGGATGGTGCGGTTTCGCAGCGCGGCGCGCACCGCCCGGTGCAGCCCGTCCTCCAGATAGATGTCGCCGCGCCACCTGACCGCATGCGGGAACAGATCCCCGTAGAACGTCGAATCCTCCGAGAGCAGGCGGTCCAGCGCCAGTACGGTGGTCGTGGTGACGAGTTCGTCGAGGCGTAACTGACGGGGCGGAATGCGTGACCAGTCCCGATGGGACAGTCCGTGCTCGGGATAGGGTTTGCCCTCGAGGACACCTTTGAAGATCATGGGCGGTCCGCCTCGGGGCCACCCATGTGAGGTTTCGCCACCGACATAGTTGCTTAGGCTAATACCGACGGGGCGGATCGCCGGCGGTCCCTCGCGACGGAAGGCGCGGCAGCGGGCGCGTCGGCATGCACGATGCGTGGGGGCATGGCCCATGCGGTCGGTAAACGCCCTGCTGGGTCAGTAAAATGGACCGGGCAAAACAGACGCTTCGTCTTTCGAAGGGCAGGTGAACACGTGGGTAGCGCCGATGATCGTCGTTTCGAGGTTCTTCGTGCGATCGTCGCCGACTTCGTGTCCACCCAGGAGCCGATCGGTTCCAAGACCCTGGTGGAGCGCCACAACCTGGGCGTCTCCAGTGCCACCGTCAGAAACGACATGGCCGTGCTGGAGGCCGAGGGTTACATCACCCAGCCGCACACCAGCTCGGGCCGGGTGCCGACGGAGAAGGGCTACCGCGAGTTCGTCGACCGGATCGACAACGTCAAACCGTTGTCCTCATCGGAGCGGCGCGCGATTCTGTCCTTCCTGGATTCCGGGGTCGATCTGGACGATGTGCTGCGGCGCGCGGTGCGGCTGCTGGCCCAGCTCACCCGGCAGGTGGCGATCGTGCAGTACCCGACGCTGTCCACCTCGGCGGTGCGCCACCTCGAAGTGGTGGCGTTGACCCCGGCCCGGTTGCTGCTGGTGGTGATCACCGACAGCGGGCGGGTCGATCAGCGGATCGTCGAACTCGGCGACGCCATCGACGAACACGAACTGTCCAAACTGCGCGAGACGCTCGGGCAGGCACTGGAGGGCAAACCGGTCTCGGCGGCGTCGATCGCGGTGTCGGACCTGGCCACCCACCTCAACGGCAGCGGCGGGCTGGCCGATGCGATCGGTCGGTCGGCCACCGTGCTGGTCGAGACCTTGGTCGAGCACACCGAGGAACGGCTGCTGCTCGGCGGCACCGCGAACCTGACCCGCAACACCTCCGACTTCGGCGGTTCGCTGCGTTCGGTGCTGGAGGCGCTCGAGGAGCAGGTGGTGGTGCTGCGGCTGCTGGCGGCCCAGCAGGAGGCGGGCAAGGTGACCGTGCGCATCGGCCACGAAACCGAGGCCGAGCAGATGGCCGGGACGTCGGTGGTGAGCACCACCTACGGCAGTTCCGGCAAGGTGTACGGCGGTATGGGTGTAGTGGGCCCGACCCGGATGGACTATCCGGGAAACATCGCCAATGTCGCGGCGGTTGCTCTCTACATCGGTGAAGTTCTAGGTAGCCGGTAACCCCGGCACGAAAGGTCAGGCAAGGTCTAGCGTGGCACGCGATTATTACGGCCTGCTCGGAGTGAGCAAGGGCGCGAGCGATTCGGAGATCAAACGCGCATACCGGCGGTTGGCGCGGGAACTGCATCCCGACGTCAACCCCGATGAGGCAGCCCAGACCAGGTTCACCGAGATCCAGGTCGCCTACGAGGTGCTGTCGGATCCGGAGAAGCGCCGCATCGTCGATATGGGCGGCGATCCGATGGAGGCGGTCGGCGGTTCCCCCAACGGGTTCGGCGGCTTCGGCGGGCTGGGCGACGTCTTCGAGGCGTTCTTCGGGGGCGGCACCGCGTCGCGTGGGCCGATCGGCCGGGTCCGGCCCGGCGCCGACTCGCTGCTGCGGATGCGGATGGACCTCGAGGAGTGCGCCACCGGGGTGACCAAACAGGTCACGGTCGATACGGCGGTGCTGTGCGACCTGTGCCACGGAAAGGGCACCAACGGCAATTCGACGCCGGTGGCCTGTGACACGTGCGGCGGCCGCGGCGAGGTTCAGACCGTGCAGCGGTCGCTGCTGGGCCAGGTGATGACGGCGCGGCCGTGTCCGGTGTGCGGCGGGGTCGGTGAGGTGATCCCCGATCCGTGCCATCGGTGCGGAGGCGACGGCCGGGTGCGGGCCCGCCGCGAGATCAGCGTCAAGATCCCGGCCGGGGTCGGCGACGGGATGCGGGTGCGGTTGGCAGCGCAGGGCGAGGTCGGCCCCGGGGGCGGGCCGGCGGGCGACCTGTACGTGGAGGTCCACGAGAAGCAGCACACCATCTTCGTCCGCGACGGCGACGACCTGCACTGCACGGTGTCGGTACCGATGGCAGACGCCGCGCTGGGCACCACCGTCACGGTCGAGGCCATCCTGGACGGGCCGACGGAGATCAGCGTCGCCGCGGGCACCCAACCCGGGGCGGTGACCACGCTGCGTGGGCACGGCATGCCGCATCTGCGCTCCGGGGTACGCGGTGACCTGCATGCCCATATCGACGTGGTGGTGCCGTCGCGGCTCGACCACACCGATATCGAACTGCTGAGCAAACTCAAGGAGAACCGCGTCCGCGACGTCGCCGAGGTGCGTTCGACCCAGGCCGCGTCCGGGTCGTCGGGCTTGTTCAGCCGGCTGCGCGAGACGTTCACCGGCCGCTGACGCCGGCGGGCCGGCACAGTGAGCTCAGCGCTGTTCTACGTCGACGCGCTGCCAGGGCCGGGCGGGCTCGCGGTGGTCGACGGCGACGAAGGGTTCCACGCCGCCAATGTCCGGCGTATCCGGGTCGGCGAGCGGATCGACCTGAGTGACGGCGCCGGCGCGCTGGCGCACTGTGTCGTCGAGGAGGCCGCCAAGGGCAGGCTGACCGCGCGGGTGACCGAGCGGCTGACCGTCGCCGCGGCCCGGCCCGCGGTCACCGTGGTGCAGGCCCTGCCCAAATCGGATCGCTCGGAGTTGGCGGTCGAACTTGCCACCGAGGCCGGGGCGGATGCGTTCCTGGCCTGGCAGGCCCGACGCTGCGTGGCCCGCTGGGACGGCGCGAAGGTGGACAAGGGGCTGCGGCGTTGGGGGGCGGTGGCCCGGTCCGCCGCGCGTCAATCCCGGCGCGCCCATATTCCGGCCGTCGACGGGATCGCATCGACGGGCGAGCTGATCCGGCGGGTCGCCGACGCGGTGGCCGGCGGGACGGTCGTGTTGGCCCTGCACGAGTCCGCGACCGAACCGGTCTCCGGAATGCCACTGGCCCAGGCCGATTCGGTGATGCTCATCGTGGGGCCGGAGGGCGGGATCGCCGACGACGAGATCGCCGCGCTGACCGGGGCCGGGGCCCGGGCGGTGCGGTTGGGGCCGACCGTGCTGCGCACCTCGACCGCTGCGGCGGTCGCCCTCGGCGCAATCGGTGCGCTGACGGCGCGCTGGGAGTTGTAGCGGACGCCGAGCGATGCCGCGGATTACGGCGAGCGGTACCGAATTTCCGCGGCCGATAAAGCTCTGAGCGTGATGAGAAACACATGATTGCCGGTCGGTCCCTTTAAAGGGGCCGTTCGAGCATTCTTTGGGCATCAATATCGTCGCCTTGATCGAATGCACAAAGGGCGGCGAGGGTGAAATCGGCCACATATACCGGCGACGACAATGGCACCCGATCGGGCTCGGACGGCCGCCGGCCGCGGGCGCGTCCCGTCCCGGCTTTCCGCGATCGCAATTCCCGGACCATGCGTGCCGCACCCGACCGGGCGCCGCCGCGGCCGAACCGACGGAGTTCACGGGTCGGGACGACGGTCTGCCATCCGGTGGGATGCTGCCATCCGGCGGTCAATTACTGCCATCGGAATTAATGCGCTGACCAGCGTGTTCAAGAGTTTAGATCGGCACAACGGAGCGCCGACAGAGCGTCCGAACCGCGACATCTGGGCCACGGCTCGAACATCGAGAACAGACATTGAGAAAGAAGCGCACGATCATGAAGAAGTTCGGATTCGCCACCGTCATCGCCAGTGGATTGGCCGCCGCGGTACTGGGCCTGGCCGGCCCGGCGCAGGCCGATGTGGGCCACCACGAATGGGTGAACAACATCGGTCCGCATGTGACCGTTCCCCAGGTGGACACCACGGTTCACCAGAGCCACTGATCGACGGCAGTCTCCCCAAAAGGGCACCCCACACGGGGTGCCCTTTTGTTGTCGCGGTCACATTGCCGGCCCGTGGAAGTCTGCCATTCGGCGGTTAATTGCTGCCATCGGAATTAATGCGTTGAACTGTGTGTTCAAGAGTTTAGATCGGCACAACGCAGAGCCGGGAAAACAGATATTCGAGAAAGAAGCGCACCATCATGAAGAAGTTCGGATTCGCCACCGTCATCGCCAGTGGATTGGCTGCCGCGGTGTTGGGTCTTGCCGGTCCGGCGCAGGCCGATGTCGGCCACCACGACTGGGTGAACAACCAGGGTCAGCATGCGACCGCTCCCCAGGTGGACACCACGGTTCACCAGAGCCACTGACCGACGGCCGGCCTCGCA
>NZ_JBSFPX010000038.1:0-44159 GCF_053588415.1 Mycobacterium sp. NPDC003449 | reverse complement strand
ACGAAGGCACCACATCATGTAGAAGGCCGGAGCCATCGCGTTCTGCGTCGAACCGATCAGCCAGTCGTTGACCGCGGGGGCGGTTCCGCCGAACAGCGCGGTGGCCACGTTGTAGGAGATGGCGAACCCCGCGTAGCGGACATGAGCCGGGAAGATCGCCGGGAACATCGCCGATACGGTTCCCAGCTGCAACAGGTACACCGACGCCAGAATAGCGAAAGCCAGTACGGCCCAGCCGAAACCGACGGTCATCAGCAGGTACATCGGTGTCACCAGGATGAACAGGCCGATCAGTGAGATCCACCAGACCGGCTTTCGTCCGATGCGGTCGGACAACAGGCCGGCCACCGGCAGGAAGAAGATCATGATCGCCTGGCCGGTGACGATCAGGGTATCGGTCTGCCCGGAGGTCAATCCGATGGACATCTGCAGATAGGTGGGCAAATAGGCCACCAGGGTGTAGTTCGCCACGTTGAGCGCGATGGTCAGGCCGGCCAACGCCAGCAGCTGGCGGCGGTAGACCGTGATGAGTTCACGACCGATCGCGGTGGCCCGGCGCTCGGTGCCCTCCGCGTGTGCCAGTTCGCGGAACACCGGGGTGTCCTCGAGCCGGTTCCGGAGATAGAAGCCGATCAATCCCAGTGGACCGCCGACGAGAAATGGTACCCGCCAGCCCCAGTCGCTCATGGCGTCCGCGCCGATGACACGTTCGGTGCCGGCGATGACCAGTACCGCCAGGGTGAACCCCGAGATGGTGCCCACCTCGAGGAAGCTGCCGTAGAACCCTCGGCGCTTGTCGGGTGCGTACTCGGCCATGAACGTGGCCGCCCCGCCGTATTCGCCTCCGGTGGAAAGCCCTTGGATGACGCGCAGTCCGATCAACAGGGTCGGCGCCAGCATGCCGACGGACTCGTAGGTCGGGAGCAGGCCCATACAGAACGTCGCCGCCGAGATGAGCAGGATCGTGACGGTCAACGAGAACCGCCGGCCCCGGCGGTCCCCGATGAGACCCCAGATGATCCCGCCCAGCGGTCGCAGCACGAACGACACCGCGAACACCAGCATGGTGAACAGGGTCTGGTGCTCGCCGGGAAAGAAGTGTTGTCCGATCTCGGTGGCGACGTAGGCGTACGCACCGTAGTCGTACCATTCGGCCATATTGCCGATGGCGGATGCACCGATGGCCCGGCGCAGGACCGATTTCGATGTGTCTGAGTACGTGCTGGACTGAGCGGAAGAGGAAGTGCGCAAGTGAGTTTGGTCCTTCGGTCAGCGCTCAGTTGGAAGCGCGACGGGCGATGTTGTAGTAGCGGACTTCCTGATATTCTTCGAGGCCCTCGGAGCTGCCCTCACGGCCCAACCCGGATTCTTTGACGCCTCCGAATGGTGCTGCGACGTTTGACGGAACGCCTTGATTGATGCCGACGATACCGGTCTGCAGTGCATCGGCGACGTTGAGCGCCCGGTCGAGGTTCTCGGTGAACACGTAGCCGGCCAGCCCGTATTCGGTGGCGTTGGCGCGTTGGACGGCTTCGGCTTCTGAGGTGAAGCGCTGCACCGCCGCGATGGGGCCGAAGATCTCGGTGTGGGTGATCTTCGCCTCGGTGCGCAGGCCGTCCATGACGGTGGCTTCGAAGAAGTGGCCCGCGCCGGCGATGGCGCGTCCTCCGGTACGCACATTCGCCCCGTGCCGGACCGCATCGTCAACGAGGTCCTGCATGCCGGCCACGGCTCGCTCGTCGATGAGCGGCCCGAGCGCTGCGCCGTCGGCCAGGCCGTCGCCGGCCGGGGTCGCGGCCATCTTCTCGACGAGTCCTTCGAGGAAGGCATCGGCGATTCCGTCCTGGACGTAGATGCGGTTGGCGGCGATGCAGGACTGTCCGCTGTTGCGCATTTTCGCTGCATAGGCGCCTTCTACCGCTCGTTCGAGGTCCGCGTCGTCGAAAACGATCAGCGGCGCGTCGCCGCCGAGTTCCATCGAGGACCGCAACACATTATGGGTTGCGTGACCCAATAGTATCTTCCCGACCGACGTGGACCCGGTGAAGGACACCTTCCGGACCCGTGGGTCGGCCAGCACGGCGTCGCTGAACGCCGCCGCGTCCGTCGTCGTGATCACGTTGACGAGACCTTCCGGCACACCGGCCTGCTGCGCGAGGCTGACGGCATAGAAGGTCGTCAGCGGCGTCAGGGTGGCGGGTTTGATCACGACCGGGCATCCCGCGGCCAGCGCGGGCGCGATTTTGCGGGTTGCCATCGCCAGCGGGAAATTCCACGGGGTGATCAGCACCGAAAGTCCCACCGGGCCGCGGCGGGTGAGCAGGGTCGCGCCGCCGGCGGGTGCGTCGCGCATGCTGCCGCCCGGGCGAACGGCCTCCTCGGCGTACCAACGCACGAAGTCGCCGCCGTAGCCGACCTCGGCGCGTGCCTCGGCGAGCGGCTTGCCCATCTCACGCGTGATGAGCAGGGCGATGCGCTCGGTGTGTTCGACGATCAGGTCGTACCACCGGCGCAGAATGTCGGCGCGGTGGCGGGGGCTGCGTGCCGCCCACTCGCGTCCCGCGGCGTCGGCGGTGGCCAGGGCGCCGAGTGCGTCGGCGGGATCGTTGTCGGGAACCGCGGCGATCGTGAGACCCGTGGCGGGGTTGGTGACGTCGGCCCGGCGGGCGCTCTCGGGCAGTGCGAGTGCGTTGACGACGGCATCGGCTTCCGCGGCCCGCTTCGGATCGGCCGTCAGCAGCGGGGTGGGCGCCAGGTCGATGCTCATTTGGTTTCCTCCTCGGACAGGACGTGGTCGATTGCGGAGACGAACCGGGCAAGTTCGTCATCGGTGGTGATGAAGGGCGGGCTGATCTGAAGGGTGTTGCCGCGCAGCGGGCGTGAGATGAACCCGACGTCGATGAGTCTGTCGGCGACCGACTCCGCACGGATGTCCTCGTGTAGCGTCACACCGCCGAGGAAGCCCGCCACCCGAACGTCGGTGACCGAAGTGCGTTGCGCGGCAAGCATATCGAGATGGCCGCGGAGCAGCTGCTCAAGGTCGGCCGTGCGGTCCACCAGGTGGTCGCGGTCGAGGATGTCCAGGTTGGCCATGGCCACGGCACATGCGGTGGCGTGGCCCGCGTAGGTGGCTCCGTGCCGGAAGATGGGCGTGGCCTCGTCGTCGACGAAGAACGGTTCCCAGATGGCCGGTGCGACGATCACGCCGCCCAGCGGTGCGTAGCCGGACGTGACTCCCTTGGCGAACGTGATGAGATCGGGCTGCAGCCCGAACCGGTCCGCCGCGAACATGGCGCCGGTGCGCCCGAACCCGGTGATGACCTCGTCGAGGATGAACAGAATGTCGTTGGAGCGGCAGAGATCCTGCAGGCCGTCGAGGTAGCCGGGGGCCGGCGGGTTGACGCCACCCGTGCCCTGGATCGGCTCGGTGATCACCGCGGCGATGTTCTCGGCGCCGACCTCGGCGATCATGAACTTGAGCGCATCGATGTCGTGGACGGGGACCCGGCGGGTCTCCGGAACGAGCGACTCGGTCCCGTAGCCCTCGCGGTTGAAGTCCAGGCCGGCGATGCTCGTGCCGTAGGCGTGCAGGCCGTGGTAAGCGTGCTCACGGCTGATGATCACGGTCTTGGTGGTCTGCCCGGTCCGTTGCCAGTGCCGCCGGGCCAGCTTGCATGCGACGTCGATCGCGTCCGAGCCGCCGGAGTTGAGGATGATCTTCGGATCGTCGACGGGCGACAGGTCGGCCAGCCGCGACGCCAGGCTCAGGGCTTGGTCGTTCACGAACCTGCCGAAGATGTGATAGGTCTCCAGCTTGAGCATCTGGGCGTGCGCCGCCGCCGCCAGCTCGGGATGGGCGTGGCCGACGTTGGCGTGCCAGAGCCCGGCGGTGCCGTCGAACAACCGGCGTCCGTCGGAGGTGTGGATATAGCAGCCTTCGCCGCGGTCGATGACCAGCTGTCGTCCGAGTACGGACGGAATGTGTGCCTGAGCCGACCACAGTGCGGGTGCCTCGAGGACAGTGCTTTCTGCCGACATGTGTGGGGAGTCCTTCACGGGAGAGTGCGTGCGGTCAGCCGATGATGCTGGAACCGAGAATCGGTCGCCGTGCGCGGGCGACTGGCATCACGCTACGAAGAACAATGCTTCAAAAAAAGCGACATTTGCTGACTATAATCCGATGGATCTGCTTATATGTTTGGAGTTTCGTTGCTAGATGTGCACCGGATGGCCCTACTGCGTGAAGTGCAGTTGCGGGGCAGTATCACCGCGGCGGCGCGCTCGTTGTCCTACTCGCACTCGGCCGTCTCCCAGCAGCTGGCGCTGCTCGAGCGGGAAGCCGGGGTTCCGCTGCTGGAGAAGGTCGGGCGCGGAGTCAGGCTGACGCCCGCCGGCGAGGATCTGGCCCGCCACGCCGACGACATTCTGGCGATCCTGGACCGGGCCGAGAGCGATTTGGCCGCCAGCAACACCGAAGTGCGCGGAAAGTTGCGGCTGGCCGCATTCACGACGATCAGCCGGACCGTTGTCCCACAGGTGATCCGCACCCTGGAGAGCCGACACCCGCGCCTGGACATCCGGTATCGGCAGGTCCAGCCGGAGATGGGCCTGCGTCTGGTGGCCTCGCGCCGCATCGACGTGTTGGTGGTGGACAGTTATCCGGGTGTCTCCGACCGCCCGGACATATCGGACGCGGTGCCGGGCGACCTGCATACCGATCTGCTGGCCCGAGACCCGATCCGGGTGTATCTGCCGCCGGGATCGGCGGTTGACGACCACGACGCGCTGTGTCGGATGCGATGGGTGCTGGAGCCGGCAGGCACCGAAGCGCACGCGTGGGCGCGTAGCTTGTGTCAGCGTCAGGGCGTGGAACCCGACGTCGCCTACGAATCGGCGGACCTGCTGTTTCACCTGCGGATGGTCCAGGCCGGGCTGGCCGCGGCGTTTCTGCCCGACCTGTTGATCCGCGATGCGCAGGCGGAGTTGATCCCGACGACTTTGCTTGACACGCAATACTTTCGGAACATCTCTCTGGTCTGTCGAGCCGGAGCCGAACGTCGCCCCGCCGTCGTCGCGTGCCGGGACGCCTTCACTCGGTACATGGAGCAGCGCCCGGACGAGGTGACAGCGGGGTAGCGGGTAGGCCCTCACCTTTCACCGCGAGCGTGCGCGTCTGTTCCCCGCCACGCCGGTGTTGGGCGGCATTTTGCGCACGCTCACGGTTACCGGGCACTGCCAGTGCTCGGTAACAGCGTGCCCGTCGGGCCGGGAATCCTCGGCGCCGGAACATGTTCTTCTGATCGGAACCAACTGGACCGACAGACAGGGAGACACGCTATGGCGCAGCAGGATCTGGATGGCACGGTGGCGCTGATCAGCGGTGCGTCGAGTGGCATCGGACAGGCCACCGCCAGGCACCTGGCCGAGCGGGGCTCAGCCGTCGCGCTAGTGGCTCGGCGCGCCGATCGGCTTCAGGCGTTGGCGGGCGAGATCAACCGATCCGGCGGCGTGGCCGTGCCGATCGCTGCGGACCTGACCGACGCCGACGCCGCGGGGGACGCCATCGGCACGACCGTCGAGGAGCTGGGGCGGCTCGACATCTTGGTCAACGCGGCCGGCGTGATGCTCAACGGCCCGTCCGCCGATTCGCCGCTGCAGGAATGGGATCGCATGGTGGACATCAACGTGCGCGGGCTGATGTACACCACCAAGGCGGCCCTGCCGCATCTGCTCAAGGCGGCCGCCGACAGCCCACGGTCGGTAGCCGACGTCGTCAATATCTCGTCGGTGGCGGGCCGGTTCGCCGCCGCGGGGGCCGCGCTCTACAACGCGACGAAATTCGCGGTGACCGGGGCGACCGAGGCCTGGCGGCAGGAGTTCACCCAACGTAATCTGCGGTTCTCGGTGATCGAACCGGGACGGACCGAAAGCGAACTGTTCGACCAGAAGGCGGGCCAGGAACAAGGTTTCATCGATGCGTTCGGCGATGTCGAGCCGCTGCACGCCGAGGACATCGCTGCCGCCGTCGCCTATATCGTCTGCAGCCCGCGTCGGGTGGCGGTCAACGAGATCGTCATTCGTCCGACCGATCAGCCGTGAGCAAGTGTCGCAGTTTCTCATCCGACGGCGAGCCCACATCGGCGGTGTAAGTCGAGATGAACACACCGTCACCGCCGGGGACGTTGAGGGTCTCGTAGTTCAGCGTCATGGTGCCGACGGCTTCGTGGAAGAACTGCTTCGTTCCGTGCCCGTGTTCATACAGCCGGTAGTCGGCCCAGAATCTGGCGAAGTCCTCAGACGCAGCGGACAGCTCGACCACCAGTTGCTCGAGCTCGGCATCATGGGTGTGGGGCTTGAGATTGGCCCGCAAGGTGGCCGCGACCGGAGCGGCCACCTGCTCCCATTCCGGATAGACCACCCGGGCGGCCGGATCCAGGAAGATCCACCTGGCAATGTTGCGCTGGGCAGGCGGCATGGCGTCGAAGTCGGCGAGCAGCACCCTGGCGGCACGGTTGGTGGCCAGTACCTCCAATCGCGGTCCCTGCAGAATCGCGGCCACCGGATCGATCGCGTCGAGCAGGAGCCGTAACGCCGGGCGGGCTTTGAGTTTGTCGGGCCGCGGACGCGGCGCCTCGCCCTGATGGGGCGCGATCAATGTCCGCAGGTGGTTGCGCTCCAGCTCATCGAGTCGCAAGGCATCCTCGATCGCCGTCAGCACCTGATTGGAGATGTTGCCGACGCGCCCCTGCTCCAACCGGGCGTAGTAGTACACGCTCACGCCCGCCAGCACCGCGACCTCTTCGCGGCTGAGGCCCGGCTTGCGCCGGGCTGCCGACGTGCGGACCAACCCGGCTTCAGATGGGTCGATCGCGGCGCGACGCGACGTCAGGAAATCGCGCAAATTCGTCGCCTTGCCCACCCGACCATTGTGAACCGGCGCGCAGCAGGGATCTCAGGCGGCGCGATCCGAGGGTGTCGCGGAGTCCTGCAGGCGCTCGTAGACCCGCCACCAGATCAGCTCGTGGTCGACGACGGTGATCTGGCCACGGGCCAGCCGGTCGTCGGCGTCGATCAGCACGGCCGACAGGGTGGCGAGCCGGTCGACCGCGGCCTGCACCGCGGCGTCGTCGTAGCCGACCATGGTGGTCACGGTGAGGCTGCGGACGCGGGTGCGGGCCTCCCCGGCGAGGGCCAGGGTGACCGCACCGGTGCCGAGCAGCACGGCCGTCGCACATCCGAGGGCCGCCCAGTGCGGCATGGTGCCGTTGAGCCAGATCTGGCACAGCAGCCACGCCAGCCCACCCCACGCCGGCCAGCCCCTGGCCAGGCGCACCCAGCGTCGTTCGGCCCGGCTGAGGCCGGGCGGGTAGACCACGAACCGGTGGTGGACGATGCCGAACCTGCCGGGGCGCACCTCGACCGATCCCCATGAGTGCGGACCGTCGAGCATCCGCTCCCCGCAGCGGCGCAACGGGCTCAGGTGCGCGCGGTGGTCGGTGTCCATAACTCCGGTGTACCCGCGTGGGAACGCGCTGAACACCGTCCCGAACGAATTCTTTACGCGGCGACGACCGATCTTGTCGGTCTGAGTATAGATAGATATACTCAGACGAATGACGGCCAAGATCCGACTCGACGACCATCCGACCGTGCGGGCGGTGCGTGCCCGCCACGCACCCACCCCGCCCGAGGTGCTCGACGCGGACCGGCTGCGGCAACTGTGTCTGGACGCGGGAGTGGACGACGTCGCATTCGCCGCCGTCGACAACCCGGATCTGGCCGCCGAACGCGAGTACGCCGACACCGCCCTGCCGGGGGTGTGCAGCTACATCTCGCTGGTGGTGAAGATGAACCGCGACAACGTCCGCTCCACCAAGCGCAGCGTCGCCAACCAGGAGTTCCACCGCACCGGTGAGATCATCAACGAGGCCGCGCATCGTGTCACCCGGGCACTGGAGGATGCCGGCGTGCGCGCGGTGAACCCGTCGGCGACCTTCCCGATGGAGATGGACGATTACCCCGGGCGGATCTGGGTGGTGGCGCACAAGCCGGTCGCGGTGGCATCAGGGCTCGGCGTCATGGGCATCCACCGCAACGTGATCCACCCGCGGTTCGGCAACTTCATCCTGCTGGCCACCGTCCTTGTCGCGGCACCGATAAGCAGTTACGGTGAGCCGCTGGACTATTCGCCGTGCCTGGAGTGCAAGCTGTGTGTGGCGGCCTGCCCGGTCGGGGCGATCGGCAAGGACGGCGAGTTCGACTTCCAGGCCTGCTCGGTGCACAACTACCGCGAGTTCATGGGCGGCTTCACCGATTGGGTGCAGACCGTCGCCGACAGCTCCGACGCGGCCGATTTCCGTTCCAGGGTCAGCGATTCGGAGAATGCGTCGATGTGGCAGAGCCTGTCGTTCAAGCCCAACTACAAGGCCGCCTACTGTCTGGCGGTGTGCCCGGCAGGGGAGGACGTGATCGAGCCCTACCTCGATGACCGTAAGGCGTTCATGGACACCGTGCTCAAACCCCTGCAGCAGAAGCGCGAAACGCTCTACGTGCTGCCCAACTCGGCCGCCAAGGCGCACGCCGAGAAACGGTATCCCCACAAGACGGTCAAGGTGGTCGACAGCGGCGTGCGCGGCCGCTGACTGTTCTTCGCCGAGCAGACGCGGCGGTACCCCGGAATGCGCATTCCCGGGTACCGCGGCGTCTGCTCGCGGGGTCAGGTGAGCACGGTGTAGAGCTCGGCGATCACGTCGTCGCGGATGATCGCCACATCGAATCCCGATGCCTTCGGCGTCTCGTCGCCGGGTGCGACCAGATGCCAGGCCAGGAACCCGAGTCCGGGAACATGACGGGCCGGGCCGGCCGCGACGAACTGCAGCGGGCCCAATGTCGCTTGTAGCGCAGCGGCTTTGACGTCGAGGGCGGCCCGCCCGTCGACGGCGCCCTCGGCGTCGGTCCATCGGACATCGTGGGCATAGGTGCGCTCGACGGCGGTGCGGCGCAGGCCGGCATCGCGTTGGTTGAACACCTCGAACAGGTTGGCGTTCATCAGGGCTGGGATGTCGGACATGGGAACTCCTCGTCGCTTGCCGCATTACGTGATCTGTCACGCAAGTGTTTACGTGACGTGTCAACCAGTTAAGCGTGCGGCGCTATTCCCGGCGCGCGCCGCCTTCCCGGCGGGCCGCCAATCCCGCGAACAGACACGTGGGTACCCGAAAATGAGCGAAAAGGGGTACCCGCGCGTCTGCTCGCGGGAGAACGGGAGAGAGCTACCAGGCGTGCACGGTGTTCTGGGCCGGCTCGAGACCCTGGGCGATCAGCAGCTCGGTGGCGTCGGCGGCCTGCTCGCAGATGGTCGGAACCTCCGGCCGTTCGACCGAGTTGAACGGCTCCAGCACGAACGCGGCCGGATCCTTGCGGCCCGGCGGGCGCCCGACGCCGATCCGCACCCGCTGAAAATCCTTGGTGCCCAACGCCGAGGCGACCGAACGCAGGCCGTTGTGGCCGCCCTCACCGCCGCCGCGTTTGAGCCGGATCCGGCCGAACTCGATGTCCAACTCGTCGTGGATCAGCACCAGCCGCTCGGCGGGCACCGAATAGAACTTGGCCAGCGGTCCGACCTGGCGGCCCGACTCGTTCATGTAGCAGCGCGGTTTGGCCAGCACCACGGGTGCCCCGGCCAGCCGGCCGGTCACCACGTCGGCGCCGGATTTCTTGTGCAGCTTGAAGGCCGAGCCGATCCTGGCGGCCAGCAGGTCGGCCACCATGAAACCGACGTTGTGCCGGGTCTTGGCGTAGCCGGGCCCGGGATTTCCCAGGCCCACCACCAGCAGCGGCTCGGCCACCGCCGATTACTCGGCGGACTCTGCGGCGGCCTCGTCGGCGCCACCCTCCTCGGCGCCACCCTCGGCCGCGCCGGCCTCGCCGCCACCCTCGGCCTCGAGGTCCTCTTCGGAGGGGGCCTCGACGACGTTGACGACCAGCAGTTCGGGATCCGAGACCAGGCTGACGCCCTTGGGCAGCTCGATCTGGCCCGCGGTGAACTGGGTGCCCGCCTCGGCGCCCTCGACCGACACGGTCAGTTGCTCGGGGATGGACAGGGCCTCGGCCTCGATCTCGATGGCGTTGGCGTCCTGGGTGACCAGCGTGCCGGGCGCCGCGTCGCCCTCGATGAGGACGCTGACCTCGACGTTCACCTTCTCGCCGCGACGCACCACGAGCAGGTCGGCGTGCTGGATGTTGCGCCGGATCGGGTGGATGTCCAGGGACTTGGTCAGCGCGAGCTGCTCGGTGCCCTCGATGTCGAGGGTCAGCACCGCGTTGGTGCCGGAGTTACGCAGCACCGCGGCGAACTCGTGTGCGTTGATCTCCAGATGCTGCGGGTCGGCGCCGTGGCCGTAGAGAACGGTGGGGACCCTGCCGTCGCGGCGGGCCTGGCGCGATGCGCCCTTGCCGGTGCGGGTCCGCACCGATGCGGTCAGCTTGTTGGGGGCCGAATGCTTGGCCATTGTTGCTCCTCTTTCGGGTCCGGCGATCGGATCGTCAGCACGGCCAGAGGCGCAACATCTAGAAGAGGTTCCCGCCGATAACGGTGGCCCATCGGGACCACCCTCGCCGTGACGCCTGGTCAGGGTAGCAAAAACCGGCGCAGGCCAAAAATCGATGCCTCCGGCTACAGCGGGTACCCGGTGTGGGTGAGCTGCTCGGACAGCTCCCAGAGGGCCCGCTGGGTGTCGGTGCGGCGGGCCAGCGGGCTGCGCGGGCTCGGCCCGGTGGGGCCGCGCATCCCGAACCGCGGGCCGATGAAGCTGTCGCCTGGTAGGTCCTGCGACGCCGCATACAGGGTCTGGCGGGCCCCGAAGTCCGCGGAGGTGGCGAGCTTGTTGCCCTGCCTCATCAGCGCGTTGCTGATCCCGCCGGCCGCGTGTCCCTGCAGGTTGGTGGCCGAGTAGCCGGGGTGGGCGGCCACGGCGCGCACCGCGGAACCCGACGCCGTCAGCCGGCGCTGCAACTCGGAGGTGAACAGCAGGTTGGCCAGTTTGGACTGCCCGTAGGCCAGCCACGCCGAGTACGGCCGGGCCTTCCAGTTCAGGTCCCGCAGGCTGATCGCCCCGATCAGGTGCATGCCCGACGACACCGTGACCACCCGATCGGAGATCCTGGGCAGCAGCAGGTTGGTGAGCGCGAAGTGGCCGAGGTGGTTGGTGCCGATCTGGCTTTCGAACCCCTCGGCGGTCCGCGACAGCGGCACCGCCATGATGCCCGCGTTGTTCACCAGCACGTCGACGGTGTCGATACCGGAGGCGAACCGGCGCACCGAGTCCAGGCTCTGCAGGTCGAGCTCGCGTACCTCGACGGTGCCGGGCATGGTGGCCGCGGCCGCGGTGCCCTTGTCCAGGTTGCGGACGGCCACGATCACGGTGGCACCCACCCTGGCCAGTTCGCGTGCGGTGATCAGACCCAGCCCGCTGTTGGCGCCGGTGACGATGACGCTGCGGCCGGTGAAATCGGGCAGATCGGCGGCGGTCCAGTCCATGCCCGTCACCTTACGGCTCACTTCTTGGCGACGGTGAACCCCGAGATGATCGCCTCGATGTCCTTGCCCTGGGCCTCGGCCTGGTCGGCGTAGGTGGTGATGGTCAGCTGGATCAGGTACCGCTGCGGCGGGGCCGGGCCGGTGGTCGGGATGACGATGCGGTTGTAGCTCTGCATGCGCCTGCCGTTGAGGTCGTAGCTGCCCTCGATCATCGCCGACGGGTAGCCGCGCCAATCCTCGGTGGATGCGTTGAGCTGCTTGAAGTTCTCCGACAGCTGAGCGTCGGCGTAGCCACTGTCCTTGAGCGCCTTGGCCACGTCGAAGTCGCCGTGCAGTTTGAAGGCCAGCAGCATCGCGGTCGGGTAGGTGTCCCCCCTGGCGATCATCCGGGTGCCGGGGGCCAGGTTGGGATTGGAGTACTCGTGCCAGCCCGGCGGCGTGGGCATCGAGACGGTCAGGTCCTGCACCTGCTCCGGCGCGATGGTCTCGCCGACGACGCCCGCGTTCTCCAGGTACTGCCACATCGGTACCGGCGGCGCGCCGGTGGTGCTGGCCGGGGTTGAACTCGTTGTCCAAACCGACTGGTAGTCAGGGGTTTTCGCGCCGCACCCGGCGAGCAGCATCGTCACGGCGAACAGCGCGCCCGCGACGACCGGCAGACGTTTCACAGAATCTCGTGCACCGACTCGATCGGCCGGGCCAGCCGGGTGCCCTTGGCGGTGACGACGAACGGCCGCTCGATCAGGATCGGGTGCTCGGCCATCGCGTCGAGCAGCTGCTCATCGGTGGCATCGGCCAAACCCAGCTCACCGTACAGTGATTCGCGTTTGCGCACCGCTGTCCGCACATCGATACCGGCGTCGGCGATCATCTTCTTCAACTCCGCACGGGTCGGCGGCGTCTTGAGATACTGCACGACCTCGGGTTCGATCCCGCTCTTCCGCAGCAGCTCCAAGGTCTTGCGAGAGGTCGAGCAGCGCGGGTTGTGGTAGATGACACTGCTCATGGTTCCTCGCGCAAGCGCTCGTCGGCGGCCATCTAGGCGGACCCGTCGAACAGCCCGGTCACCGAACCATTCTCGAACACCGCACGGATGGTCGAGGCCAGCAGCGGCGCGATCGACAACACCGTCAGCTGCGGGAACACCTTGTCCTCGGTGATCGGCAGGGTGTTGGTGACGATCACCTCGCGGGCACCGCATTCGGCCAGCCGCTGCGGGGCCGGATCGCTCAGCACACCGTGCGTCGCGGCGATCACCACATCCTTGGCGCCGTCCTCGTGCAGCAGCTTGACCGCGCCCGCGATGGTCCCGCCGGTGTCGATCATGTCGTCGGTCAGGATGCAGGTCTTGCCCTTGACGTCGCCGACCACCCGGTTCGACTTCACCTGGTTGGGTACCAGCGGGTCGCGGGTCTTGTGGATGAAGGCCAGCGGAACGCCGCCCAGCGCGTCGGCCCATTTCTCGGCGACCCGGACCCGGCCGGAATCGGGGGACACCACGACCATGTCGCGACCCGAGTAGTGGTCGGCGATGTAGCCGCACAGCAGCGACTGCCCGCGCATATGGTCGACCGGGCCGTCGAAGAAGCCCTGGATCTGATCGGTGTGCAGGTCGACCGAGACGATCCGGTCGGCACCGGCGGTCTTGAGCAGGTCGGCGACCAGGCGGGCCGAGATGGGCTCGCGGCCGCGGTGCTTCTTGTCCTGACGCGCGTACGGATAGAACGGCAGGATCGCGGTGATCCGCTTGGCGCTGCCGCGCTTGAGCGCGTCGATCATGATCAGCTGTTCCATCAGCCACTGGTTGAGCGGCGCCGGATGGCTCTGCAGGACGAAGGCGTCGCTGCCGCGCACCGACTCGTCGAACCGCACGAAGATCTCGCCGTTGGCGAAATCGCGCGCGGTCTGCGCCGTCACGTGGACGTCGAGCTCCTTGGCGACCTGATCGGCCAACTCCGGATGAGCTCGTCCGGAGAACAGCATCAGGCTTTTGCGGTTGTCGGTCCAGTCCGTGGCCACAGTGTGCTGCCTTCGCGGTCGGGGATCGATACGGGGCAATCGTACGTAGCGTTTCCTGATGCTCGTAGCCGGGTTACCAGATTGCCAACAGAAAGCGTCGGGTCAATCGTGTTCGCCCTGCGCTTTGCGGGCGGCCTGATCGGCCGCGGAGCCCGGGCGTTTCTCGGCCACCCAGCCCTCGATATTGCGTTGCCGCCCCGCCGACACGGCCAGCGCACCGGGCGGCACGTCCTCGCGCACCACGGTTCCGGCGCCGGTGTAGGCCCCGTCGCCGACGGTGACCGGCGCCACGAACATGTTGTCCGACCCGGTTTTCACATGCGAGCCCACGGTGGTGCGGTTCTTGTTCTCGCCGTCGTAGTTGACGAACACGCTCGATGCGCCGATGTTGCTGTTCTCGCCGATATCGGCGTCGCCGACGTAGGTCAGGTGCGGCACCTTGGTGCCCGCGCCGATCGTCGAGTTCTTGGTTTCGACGAATGCGCCGAGCTTGCCGTCGGCGCCGAGCTGGGTGCCGGGCCGCAGATAGGTGAACGGGCCCACGGTGGCGCCGGGGCCGATGACCGCGAGCTGGCCGTGCGTGCGCACCACCGACGCGTCGTCACCCACCTCGACGTCGGTCAGGGTGGTGTCCGGGCCGATCTCACAGCCCGCGCCGATCTCGGTGGTACCGAGCAGCTGGGTGCCGGGCCGGATGACGGTGTCGCGACCGATGGTGACGTCGACGTCGATCCAGGTGCTGGCCGGGTCGACGACCGTGACGCCGGCCCGCTGATGGTCGGCCACGATGCGGCGATTCAGCTCGGCGCTGAGATCGGACAGCTGCACCCGGTCGTTGATCCCCGCGACCAGGGCGCTGTCGTCGACGTGGCGGGCCCGCACGGTGCGGCCGTCTTGGCGCAGGATCGCCACCACGTCGGTCAGGTACAGCTCCTGCTGGGCGTTGTCGGAACGCAGCCGGCTCAGCGCCGAGCGCAGGGCGGCGATGTCGAATGCGTACACCCCGGCGTTGATCTCGCGGATCGAGCGTTGCGATTCGGTGGCGTCGGCCTGTTCGACGATGCCGATGACCTCGTCGTCCTGGGTCCGCAGGACGCGGCCGTATCCGGTCGGATCGGCGACCGTCGTGGTGAGCACGGTGGCCGCGGCGGTCTGGCCGCTGTGGCCGGTGATCACGTCGGCGAGGGTGCCCGCGTCCAGCAGCGGTACGTCGCCGGAGGTGACGACGACGGTGCCGGTGAAATCCTCGGGCAGCGCGCTCAGACCACAGCCCACGGCGTGGCCGGTGCCCCGTTGCTGATCCTGGATGGCGATGTCGATGGTGCGGCCCAGGCGGTCGGCGAGCGCCTCGACGGCGGGTGCGACGCGTTCGCGGTCGTGGCCGAGGACGACCACGAGGTGCCGGGTGGCGACCTCGGCCGCGGTGTGTACGACGTGCGCGATCATGCTGCGCCCGGCCAGCGTGTGCAGCACCTTGGGGGTGTCGGAGCGCATCCGGGTGCCGGCGCCCGCCGCCAGCACCACGACCGCAGCTTCGGTAGGCACTTGGTCCCCTTTCTCCGTGAGCGTGCGTGTCTGTTGCTCAGCGCACCGTCCCACGTCGGCATTTTGTGCACGTTCGTCGCGACCAGTTGTTCCGTCGCCAGGACTCGAACCTGAACTATCTGAACCAAAATCAGAGGTGCTGCCGATTACACCACGACGGAATGTCCGGGTGAGACTCTAGTCGAAGCGGCTAGCCTGATACGCGTGGCAGCGCCCGACAAGGAAGTGCGTGCGCCTCGCGCCAGGATGACCGGCAGCGAGCGGCGCCAGCAGCTCATCGAGATCGCCAAGTCGCTGTTCGCCGAACGTGGCTACGAGGGCACCTCGATCGAGGAGATCGCGCAACGGGCGAACGTGTCCAAGCCGGTCGTGTACGAGCATTTCGGCGGTAAGGAAGGGCTTTACGCGGTCGTCGTGGACCGTGAGATGTCGGCGTTGCTCGACGGCATCACGTCGTCGCTGACCAACAACCGGTCCAGGGTGCGGGTCGAACGGGTCGCGCTGGCGCTGCTGACCTACGTCGAGGAACACACCGACGGGTTCCGGATCCTGATCCGTGATTCGCCCGCGGCCATCACCTCGGGCACCTACGCGACGCTGCTCAACGACGCGGTCAATCAGGTGTCCTCGATCCTGGCGGGGGACTTCTCCCGTCGCGGGCTCGATCCCGACCTCGCGCCGCTGTACGCGCAGGCGCTGGTCGGATCGGTGTCGATGACCGCGCAGTGGTGGCTCGACGTGCGCGAACCCAAGAAGGAAGTGGTCGCGGCGCACGTGGTGAACCTGGCCTGGAACGGGCTCAAGCATCTGGAGCCCGACCCGATGCTGCAGGACGAATGACGGCTCACCGGCCGCAATCGCGGGCCAGCAGATCGGCGACGGTTTCGCGGTGCACCACGGCGCGGGCGGCGCCGTCGCGCACCGCGATCAGCGGCGGCCGGCCCACCATGTTGTAGGTCGAGGCCATGCTGTGGTGGTAGGCGCCGGTGCACGGCACGGCCAGCAGATCGCCCGGGTGGATGTCGGCGGGCAGCGCCGCGTCGCGGATGATCTCGTCGCCCGCCTCGCAGTGCCTGCCCACCACCGTGGCCTTGATGGTCGGCCCGAGCGGGTGCCGGTTCGCGAGCGCCACAGTGTATTTCGCGTTGTAGAGGGCGACCCGCGGGTTGTCGCTCATGCCGCCGTCAACCGCGACGAAGGTGCGGCCACCCGGCTGGGCCTTGACCGCGCACACCCGGTACAGCGTGACCCCGGCCCGCCCGGCGATCGCCCGGCCGGGCTCGACCACGAGCCGTGGCCGGGGGAACCGTTCGGCCCCGCAGGCCGCGTCCATGGCCTCGTCGATCACCCCGGCCAGGGTCGGCAGGTCCAGCGCGGTGTCACCCGAGGTGTACGGGATACCGTGCCCGCCACCGATGTTCAGTTCGGTCAGCACCACGCCGCTGGCGCGCCGGATATCGGCCATCGCCGCGATGAGCCGGTGGATCGCCACCCCGTAGTGGGCCGGGTCGGTGATCTGGGACCCGAGGTGGCAGTGCAGGCCGACCAGGTCGAGGTGCGGCGCGGCCAGCACCCGGGCCGCCGCCCGCGCGGCGTGCCCACCGCTCAACGCGAAGCCGAACTTCTGATCGTGCACCCCGGTCGTGACGGCGCGGTGGCCCGCGATGTCGATATCGGGTGTCACCCGGATCAGCAGGCGTTGCCGCCGCTGCACCATACCGGCCAGGTAGGCGATCTCCGTCGAGCAGTCCACCACGATCCGGCCGACCCCGGCGTCGATCGCGGCGCCGAGCTCGTCGCAGGTTTTGGCATTGCCGTGCAGCACGATTCGATCCGGAGCCACCCCGCCTGCCAGTGCCGTCGCCAGCTCCGCGGGCGAGCAGACGTCCACCCCGAGCCCTTCCTCGGCGGCCCATCGGGCCACCGCGGTGCTCAGCAGCGATTTGCCCGCGTAGACCACCTCGGCCCCGCGCAGCGTTTCGCGATACCGTCGCGCCCTGGACCGGAAGTCGGCCTCGTCGAGGACGTAGGCCGGGGTGCGGAACTCGTCGGCGATGTCGGTCAGCGCCACCCGGCCCACGGTGATCCGGCCTTGGGCGTCGACCCCGGTGGTCAGCGGCCAGAGCGCCGGATCCAGGCGCGGAACCGTCGCGGTGCGCAGGGACGGCAGGATGTCCAGGAGTGTCATGTCCCCACCGTGCGCCGCGGACCCGATGCCGTCATCGGACTTGACGGTCCCTTTACGCCGCCGGGGCCGATTCTGACGAAAGTCCGGCCGCCTTAGAATGGGGACATCATGACCGCACCGGGGCACCCTTCTGTCCAGACCCCGATAGCGGGTCTCATCGAATCGGCATTGGCCGATCCGTCCCTGCAGGACGTCATCCGGCGTGCCGGCGACCGGCCGACCGACCTCACGCTGGTCGGCCCGGCCAGCGCGCGGGTCCTGGTGGCCTCCGCGCTGGCCCGGACCGGACCGTTGCTGGTGGTCACCGCCACCGGCCGGGAGGCCGACGATCTGACCGCCGAACTGCGCGGGGTGTTCGGCGAGTCCGTCGCGCTGTTCCCGTCCTGGGAGACGCTGCCGCACGAGCGGCTCTCACCGGGCGTCGAGACCGTCGGTGCCCGGTTGCTGCTGCTGCGCCGGCTGGCCCATCCCGGGGATGCGACGCTGGGACCGCCGCTGCGGATCGTGGTGACCACAGCCCGCTCGCTGCTGCAGCCGATGTCACCCGATGTGATCAACGTCGAGCCGGTCAGGCTGTCGCTGGGCACCGAGGCCGACTTCGAGGACGTCATCGTGCGGCTGGTCGATCTCGCCTACACCCGCGTCGACATGGTCGGCAAGCGCGGCGAGTTCGCGGTCCGCGGCGGCATCCTCGACCTGTTCCCGCCGACCGCCGAGCATCCCGTGCGGGTCGAGTTCTGGGGCGACGAGGTCTCGGAGATGCGGATGTTCTCGATCGCCGACCAGCGCTCCATCCCCGAGATCGCGGTCGAGACCGTGGTCGCGGTGCCGTGCCGTGAGCTGTTGATGACCGCCGATGTGCGGGAGCGGGCGGCGGTGCTGGCCGCCGAGCATCCGGTCAGTGAGAACAGCGTGCCCGGCAGCGTGCCCGACATGCTAGCCAAGCTCGCCGAGGGCATCCCGGTGGACGGGATGGAGGCGCTGCTGCCGCTGCTGCATCCGGTGGAGCCGACGACGCTGACGCACCATCTGCCCGACGGGGCCCCGGTGCTGGTCTGCGATCCGGAGAAGGTGCGCACCCGCGCCGCCGATCTGATCAAGACTGGCCGCGAATTCCTGGAGGCGTCGTGGTCGACGGCCGCGGTCGGCGGCGACGTCCCGATCGACATCGAGTCCATGGGCGCGTCCGGGTTCGTGCCGTTCGACGAGGCCCGCGACGGTGCCCGCACCGGCGGCCATCCGTGGTGGACGCTGAGCCAGTTATCCGACGGCAGCGCAACCGAACTCGACCTGCGCCCGGCGCCGTCGGCGCGGGGTCAGCAGCATAATGTCGAGGAGATCTTCGCGATGCTGCGGGCCCATTTGGCAACGGGGGGAGACGCCGGCGCGTATGCCGTCATCGTCACCCCTGGAACCGGGACGGCCCATCGCGTCGTCGAACAGCTCGCTGAATCCGACACCCCCGCAACGATGTTGGAGGCGGGCGCGGCGCCGAAGGCCGGTGTGGTCGGGGTCCTGAAGGGTCCGCTGCACGACGGGGTGATCCTGCCGGGGGCGAACCTGGTCATCATCACCGAGACGGACCTGACCGGTAACCGGGTCACCGCATCGGAGGGCAAAAAGCTTGCGGCCAAACGCCGTAACGTGGTCGATCCGCTGGCACTGACCGCGGGCGACCTGGTGGTGCACGATCAGCACGGCATCGGCAAGTTCGTCGAGATGACCGAGCGGGTGGTCGGCGGAGCCCGGCGCGAATACCTGGTGCTTGAGTACGCGACCGCGCGGCGGGGCGGCGGCTCGGACCGGCTGTATGTGCCGATGGACTCGCTGGATCAGCTGTCGCGCTATGTCGGCGGCGAGGCGCCGTCGCTGTCGCGCCTCGGCGGCAGCGACTGGGCCAACACCAAGACCAAGGCGCGCCGCGCGGTGCGCGAGATCGCCAGCGAGCTCGTCGCGTTGTACGCCAAACGGCAGTCCGCGCCGGGGCATCCGTTCGGTCCGGACACCCCGTGGCAGGCCGAGATGGAGGATGCGTTCGGGTTCACCGAGACGATGGACCAGATGACCGCGATCACCGAGGTCAAGTCCGATATGGAGAAGCCGGTCCCGATGGACCGGGTGATCTGCGGCGATGTCGGCTACGGCAAGACCGAGATCGCGGTGCGGGCCGCGTTCAAGGCTGTGCAGGACGGTAAGCAGGTCGCGGTGCTGGTCCCGACGACGCTGCTTGCCGATCAGCATCTGCAGACTTTCACCGCCCGGATGGCCGGTTTCCCGGTGACGGTCAAGGGTCTGTCCCGGTTCACCGATCCGGCCGAGTCCCGCGCCGTGATGGAGGGCATGAAGGACGGTTCGGTCGACGTCGTCATCGGCACCCATCGGCTGCTGCAGACCGGGGTGACCTGGAAGGACCTTGGCCTGATCATCGTCGACGAGGAGCAGCGGTTCGGCGTCGAGCACAAGGAGCACATCAAGTCGATGCGCACCCACGTCGACGTGCTCACCATGAGTGCCACCCCGATCCCGCGCACGCTGGAGATGAGCCTGGCCGGGATCCGCGAGATGTCGACGATCCTCACCCCGCCCGAGGAGCGCTACCCGGTGCTGACCTATGTCGGGCCGCACGACGACAAGCAGGTCGCGGCCGCGCTGCGGCGCGAGTTGCTGCGCGACGGGCAGGCGTTCTACATCCACAACCGGGTGCGTTCGATCGACCAGGCCGCGGCGCGGGTGCGTCAACTGGTCCCGGAGGCGCGCGTCGTCGTCGCGCACGGTCAGATGAACGAGGAGACGCTGGAGAAGACCGTCGAGGGCTTCTGGAACCGCGAGTACGACATCCTGGTCTGCACGACGATCGTCGAGACCGGGCTGGACATCTCCAACGCCAACACGCTGATCGTGGAGCGGGCCGACACGTTCGGGCTGTCGCAGCTGCACCAGCTGCGCGGCCGGGTGGGCCGTTCGCGGGAACGCGGCTACGCCTATTTCCTGTACCCGCCCGAGGCGCCGCTGACCGAGACGGCCTATGACCGGCTGGCCACCATCGCGCAGAACAACGAGCTCGGCGCGGGTATGGCCGTGGCGATGAAGGACCTGGAGATCCGCGGCGCCGGCAACGTGCTCGGCGCCGAGCAGTCCGGGCACGTCGCCGGTGTTGGATTCGACCTGTACGTGCGGCTGGTCGGTGAGGCGGTGGAGGCGTACCGGGCCGCCGCCGACGGGAAGACCGTGTCCGCGCCCGAGGAGCCGAAGGAGGTGCGGGTCGACCTGCCGGTCGACGCACACCTGCCGCCCGAATACATCGGCAGTGACCGGTTGCGGCTGGAGGGCTACCGGCGGCTGGCCGCGGCCGCCGATCGTGGCGCCGTGGACCTGGTGGTCGACGAGCTCGTCGACAGGTACGGTCCGCTTCCGGTCGAGGCGCAACGGCTGGTCGCGGTGGCCCGGTTGCGGTTGCTGTGCCGCGAGTACGGGATCACCGAGATCGGTGCGGTTTCGGCGTCGACGCTGAAGCTGTCGCCCCTGGTCCTGCCCGATTCCGCGCAGCTGCGGCTCAAGCGGATGTATCCGGGTGGGCACTACCGGGCGACCACCTCGACGGTGCAGGTACCGATCCCGCGGGCCGGCAACGGGGTGGGCGCCCCGCGCATCCGTGACCTCGAGCTGGTGCAGATGGTGGCTGGGCTGGTGCTGGTGCTGAACGGGAGATCGGCGGCCGAGATCGACATAACCGCCAACCTCAATTTTTCGGCCTGACCGCCTGGTAGTCGGCATTTTCGCGCGCAGACTCCTGGCGAATCGCGAAATCTTGTTAACGCATCGGGGGGCGGGATCCGACATACCTGCCGGGGGTCGAGGTTTTGCGTTGTCGTCGAGGTGAGGCGGCAAGATCGCCGGCCATAGGGGCGGTCATGCAATTCCCAAACCGAACATCACGCGATTGCCGTCGAACTTGCCGGTCCATTCCCCCGGCCGGCCGGAGGTCGTCGCGGTGACGCAAGGCGAAGGAGTGACATGGACTTCAAGAAATTTGCAGTAACCACAACCATGGCCGGTGCAGTGGGCCTCGGTGCGCTTGGCCTGGGCACAGGCCTCGCACAAGCCGATCCGACCGTGCCCCAGCCGCCGCCCACCCCGGGTGTGGATGTGCCTGCGGTGAACGTTCCGGATGTGAACGTGCCGGCGGTGAACGCCCCGGACGTGAACGTGCCGAGTGTGAACGTTCCCGATGTGAATGTGCCGAGTGTGAACGTTCCGGATGTGAACGTGCCCGCGGTGAACGCTCCCGACGTGAACGTGCCGGGCGTCAACGTTCCTGATGTCGACCTGCCCAGCGTGCAGTTCCCCGAGGTAGACAACTACTTCAAGACGCCGGTCGGGCAGATTCCGCCCGGGCAGCTGACCACTGAGGCATCCATCAACGGGGTCGAGAACCCGTTCTTCGGGATCCCGCCGGGCCAGCTGAAGACGCAGGCCGAGGTGAACGGGATCGCCAACCCGTTCTACGAGCAGACGCCGGGTCACTGGACGATTCCGGAGGGCGAGTTCCCGCCGGAGTCCTGAGCCACGGAACATGACATGATGGCCGCCTTGCCCTCGGGCAGGGCGGCCATCCCGTGAATCCGACAATGTGTTGGTATAACCAAGATCAGCGGTCTCGTCGAATAGCGGAGGGGGTGCAGCCCGATGACCGTCGTCCTGGTCGACCCCCGCCGCCCGTCCCTGATTCCCGTCGATGCGATCGAACATCTGACCGGTGATGTGCAGTACACCGAGGAGATGCCGGTCAAGGTGCCGTGGTCGCTGCCCGCCGCCCGGCCCGCCTATGACGGGGAGGATGCTCCGGTTCTGCTGTCCTCGGACCCGGAGCATCCGGCGGTCAAGGCCCGACTGGCCGCCGGAGCCCGGTTGATCGCCGCACCCGAGGCGCAGTCCGGTGAGCGGCTGCTCGACGCCGTGGCGATGATGGACAAGCTGCGTACCGCCGGGCCGTGGGAGAGCGAGCAGACCCACGATTCGCTGCGGCGCTATCTGCTGGAAGAGACCTACGAGCTGTTCGACGCGGTGCGCGGCGGCAACGCCGATGAACTCCGCGAGGAGCTCGGGGACGTGCTGCTGCAGGTGCTGTTCCACGCGCGGATCGCCGAGGACGCCCCACAGCATCCGTTCAATATCGACGATGTGGCCGATGCGCTGGTGCGCAAACTGGGTAACCGGGTGCCGGCGGTCCTTGCCGGGGAGTCGATTTCGCTGGACGAGCAGCTGGCCCAGTGGGAGGAGCGCAAGGCGCAGGAACACAAGGTGCGGTCTCGCGGGTCGTCGATGGATGATGTGCCGACCGGCCAGCCCGCGCTCGCACTGGCGCAGAAGGTTCTGGCCCGGGCCGGTCAGGCCGGTCTGCCGTCGGATCTGGTGCCCGCGGCCCTCACCGAAGTGACCGTGTCGGCCGAGGTCGATACCGAGAATGATTTGCGCACAGCCGTTTTGGCGTTCATGGATACGGTGCGCCGGGTGGAGTCCGATGTGGCAGCCGGGCGGCGCGGTGAAGATGTGCCAGAGGAACTCGACGTCGCCCCGCTGGGCACCATCACCGAGGACGAGTGGCGGGAGTACTGGCCGGGGGAGGAGCTGGCGGGGGAGCCCGAGCCGGTTGATGACGCCGAGCCCACCGAGGACGCCGAGTCCGGCCCCACCGACGGGGACGAGCATGCCGACAAGGACGAGCTTGCCGACGAACCCGGATCCGACCTGAGCGACCGAACCGGCCCCTGACTGACAGCCGCACCGGAACGGGTGCCGACCTGCCCGGCTGTTAGCGACTTTTCAGCGACAATCGCCACATCCGCACCGTGAACCCCGCTCGCCACAGCTACGGTCTTTACTCACGTCACTGACACCTCATCCGCCTCGTACGCAACAGATTTCGGGATGCCCGGCTATTAGCGACAGTGTCGCTGAGGGCTGGGCATGACCGGCGCGGCCGTCCAGTTCTTCTGCTCGACGTGGCAGCCGTGGAGGTCGGGAACGGCATCACCGTCACGATCCCGACAACCCGGGCACACCGCGTCGTCAAGGCCGCTCACCACATGAGCCGGCCGCAGCCAACCCGGCCCTCATCGCAGAACGACATGCCCCAGGCGGGCATTCGCAATTGAGGCAACGGGTGTGCCCGCGCTATCAGCGACACTGTCGCTAATAGCCGGGCAAGCCGAAATCGGTGACGTACGAGGCCGATGAGGCCTCAGTGACGTGAGTATTGATCGGCCGTGTGACGAACGGGGCCCATAGTGCGCAAGTGGCGATTGTCGCTGAATTGTCGCTGACAGCCGGGCAGGTCGGCACCCCGTTCCAGGCGGGTGCGGGTGTGACTGCTGTGACTACAGACCCGCGGGACCGGACCTGGGAGACCGGCGCTGGTGATCACGAGGCTGTCTCGTCCGGGTTTCGGTCCGGTCTGCGGCCGCGGGGGATGACCCCGATGCCCTCGCCCACACCTAACGTGGCGCACGCCGATCAGACGAGTGAAAGGGCGTGTGCCCGTGAAGGCCCTGCGGATGCTGGCGATCGCGGCGCTGCTCGTCATCGCCGCGGGAACCGGTGCGTCACCGGCCAACGCCGACAGCGCCGACATCCGGTCGCGGATCGCCGCGGCCGACGACTATCTGGCGTCGCGGCCCGGCACCGTCGGCTATGTGCTGCGCGACCGGGCGACCGGTGCGCGCTATGCGAATGCGAATGCCGGTGCCATGATCTGGACCGCGTCGACGATCAAACTGGCCATGGTCGTCGATCTGCTGACCCGCGAACGTGCCGGTGCGCTGCGCCTGTCGGGCAATGACCGTCAGCTCATGGTGAACATGCTGCGGGACTCCGACAACGCCGCCGCAGATTCGTTGTGGGAGCGCTACGGCGGACCCGACCACACGGCCTTCAACGCGGACTTCCCGCGCTACGGCATGACCGACCTGCGCCCACAGCCCGGATTCGGAGATGTGTTCCCGTACTGGGGTTTCCAGAAGTCCAGCACCAACGACCTCGACCGGCTGATGAACCATGCTCTCACCCAACTGAATCCGTCCGATGCCGCCGCCGTCGTCGCCGAGATGCAGAAGGTCGGCCCCGATCAGCAGTGGGGCGTATGGGGTGCCGGCCCGGCGATGGCGCCGGGCAACAAGAACGGCTGGTCGCAGGAGCAGGGCGGCTGGGTGGTCAACTCGGTCGGTTTCGCCGGGCCCCGGCAGCGCTACACCCTGGCGATCATGAACGGGCTCAACGGCGAAGGCGGCTACGACGACGGTGTCGCGACCACCACCAGGCTGAGTCAGCTCTTGTTGAACAACGTCGAACCCCAGTAGGCCGACGTATCACCTTCGGCCAGCCCGGGCGGGCAGGCGAACACCGCGGTGCCGGTATGGGTGATGTACTCGTTCATCGCATCCTTGCGCGACATCTCGCCCAGCATCGGGATGAACTGCTTCTCCGGGCTGCGTACGAACGCGATGAAGAACAGCCCCGCGTCGAGGTGGCCGAATCCGTCCGAGCCGTCGGTGAAGTTGTAACCGCGCCGCAGGATTTCGATACCGCCGAGATTCTCCGGCGACACCAGCCGCACGTGGGCGTCCTTGTCGATCAGCGGAGTGCCCTTGTCGTCGGCCAGGTCGAAATTCAGCTCCTCGAACTCGTCCGCAAGGCCGTTGGGCGCGCCGCTGCCCTTCTGCCGCCCGATCACCCGCTCCTGCTCGAGCAGCGTGGTGCGGTCCCAGTTCTCGATGCGCATCCGGATGCGCCGGGTCAGCAGATAGCTGCCGCCGGTCAGCCATTCGGGTCCGTCGCCGTCGGCCACCCACACGTTCTTGTCGAGCAGGTCGGTCTCGTCGGCCTTGATGTTGGCGGTCCCGTCCTTGAATCCGAACAGGTTTCGTGGCGTGGCCTGATCCCGCGTGGTCGAGGAGGTACGGCCGAACCCGAGCTGCGAGTAGCGCACCGCGACGGTGCCGAATCCGACCCGGGCCAGGTTGCGGATCGCGTGCACGGCGACCTGGGGATCGTTGGCGCAGGCCTGCACGCAGATATCGCCGCCGCATTTCGCCGGATCCATCGTCTCGTTGGGAAACTTGGGCAGCGGGGCCAGTTCGGCGGGCTTGCGATCGGCGACGCCGAACCGGTCCTTGCCGTCCTTGAGGAAGAACGTCGGCCCGAACCCGATGGTCAGGGTCAGCTGTGAGGCGGGCAGTCCCAGGGCCTCTCCGGTGTCCGAGGGCGGCGCGTACGGGTTGCCGTCCACCGCACCGCCGTCCTCGGTCTCCTCGCCCCGCGTCATCCGCTCGGCCATCTCGGTCCACTGCTTGAGCAGGGCCACGACGTCCTCGCGGTTGTCGGTGGTGATGTCGAACGCGCAGAAGTGCATCCGGTCCTGCGCCTCGGTGATGATGCCGGCCTGCCGGTCACCTCGGAACGGCACCGGCCCCTGCAGCTGGCCGGTCGCGGTGCTGGCCGCGGAAGCGCGGCCGGCCAGCGCACCCGCGCTGGCCGCACCGACTACCGCCGCGGTGACCCCCGCCGCGCCGAACAGCTTGCGCCGCGAGATACCCGACGCAGGATCAGACGCGGGATCACTGGTGGGCGATGACACCCTGCACCTGGCTCACCTCTTTGCTCAATGCGTCGATGGCCCGCGAGAGCTCCTGGCGTTGCGGTTCGGTCACCTTGTCGTAGGACACGAAACCATCGCCTTCACGATACTTCTCCAGCAGTGCCTCCACCTCGCTGAAGCGCTGATCGACGCGCTTGCCCAGCTCGGCGTCACGCTCGTCGAGGATCGGGCGCACCGAGGCCACGGCGGTCTGCGAGCCCTCGACGTTGGCCTTGAAATCCCACAGGTCGGTGTGGCTGAAGATGTCCTCCTCGCCGCTGATCTTGCTGATCGAGACCTCGTCGAGCAGCCCCTGCGCGCCACCGGCGATCTGGGTGGAGTCGATCGTCCAGTCGGGTGCCTTCACGCCCGCGTCGAGTTCCTTGACGTCGGCCAGTAGCTGGTCGGCGAGCGCGTTGGCGTCGGGCTGCAGGCCGCCGACCCACAGCTGCTTCTCTAGCGCGTGGAAACCGGTCCACTTCTGGCCCGGCTCCAGGTCGGCCTCACGCAGGTCGATGCGCGGGTCGAGGTCATTGGGGAACGATTCGGCGACCGGTTCGATGCGCTCGTAGTAGGTGCGGGTCGTCGGGAACAGCGATTTGGCCTTGTCGACGTCCTTGGCCTTGACGGCGGCGACGAACGCCTCGGTGGACGGGATCAGTGCGTCGGTCTGGCTGTTCACGTACCGCTTGTAGCTGTCGGCGGCTTCCTTGAACTTGCCCTCGGTGTCGACCTGCACGGCCTCACCGGTGACGGTGAAGTCGCCGCGGATGCCCTCGCCGACCATGCCGGGCCGGCACGAGGTCTGGTAGGTGCCGGGTTCGGTCAGCTGCACGATGAGTTGGCGCTTGAGACCGGGGGAGATGTTCTCCACCTCGCCCATCACCCGCTCGCCCTCGCCGTAGACGTAGAACTCGGTGACCTTGTTGCCGCTGTTGGTGACGACGAAGGTGCTTGGCCCGGTCGCGGCCTCGGTGCCGGACAGTTTGCACTCGCTGTCGGAGGCGTCGACGGTGATCTGGCCGGCCTTCTCGCCGCCGCCATCGCCGCTCGGCGCGGACTCCTTGGCCTGGCAGCCGGCCAGGGAGAAACCGGCAAGCAGCGCGGCAGTGGCCGCGACTCCCGTCTTCACGGCAGGGGTGATCTTCACTTGGTCGACCTTTCGGATTCGGTGGAGGTCTCCGGGTCGACACTCGGCTCGGAGGAAGCGCGCGCACCGGGCGTGGCGTCGGTCGCCGGGCGGACCGGCTTCAGGAATACCGCCAGCACGACGACGATGTAGGCCAGCCACGCGACGAACTGCAGCACCGTCGGCGTCGGGTCGATGTTGAACACGCCCTGGATGATCTCGCCGTACCAGGCCGACCAGTCGAAGGCGCCGCTCATATCGAACGCGACGGTGCCCAGCCCGGGCAGCCAGCCGACCGTCTGCAGCGCCTTGATCCCGTAGGCGAGGATCCCGGCCGCGACCACGATCAGGAAGATGCCGGTGTATTTGAAGAATTTCGCGAGGTTGATCCGCACCGCGCCGGCGTACATGCCGTAGGCGATCGCGGCGGCGATCAACACGCCGATGATCAGCCCGGTCAGCGGCCACAGCGTCTCGGCTTCGGCGTAGCCGACCATGAACAGCGCGGTCTCGACGCCCTCACGGCCGACGGCCAGGAAGGCCAGCAGGGCGACGGCGAGGCCACCGGTCTGCAGGGCCTGGGACATATCGCTGCGCAGCGCCCCGGATATGGACGCCGCGGCCTTGCGCATCCACAGCACCATGGTGGTGACGATGACGACGGCGATCAGCGAGGCGACCCCGGCGATGGCCTCGGCGCCGAGGCCGCTGATGGTGTTCTCCCCGAACTGGATCACCAGGAAGATGGTGACGGTCATGGCGATTGCTGCGCCGACTCCCAGCCACACCCATTTGAGCGCATCCCTGCGGTCGGATTTGACCAGGAACGCGACCAGAATCGACACCACGATGGCAGCTTCCAGGCCTTCTCTGAGGCCGATCAAACCGCTGCCGAACAGTTGTGATGTGACGTTGGATGCGGCCAGCGTGCTGGTCGGAACGTCTGCGATGGCTGTCATCAACGCGTCCTCGCTAGACCTGGGTAAAAATCGTAGCCTTGGCTAGCCATAGCAAGGCGTGGCTCACCTTAGCAGGGGGGTGGTCGTCGAAAGGTCACGATCTCCCCGGGGCCGTCGGGCGCCGCAACGATCCGATCGCATGGGACGATGGGCGTCGAATCAGAGTGGGGTTGAGGGAGTCCGGTGTCGCCAGGTCGTTGGCTGCGGGCTGTCGCGGTGGTGGCAGCGACAGCACTGCTGATGGCTTCCAGCTGTTCGTGGCAGCTCGGCACCCCGATTCCCGAGGGCGTGCCGCCGCCGGCCGGCGATCAGATACCCGCGATCGACACCTACGCCAAGGGCAGGCCCGCCGATCAGCTCCACGAATGGGCGGCGGCCCGGGCGCCCGCGCTGGACATGCCCGTCAACGCCCTCGAGGCCTACGCGTACGCCGCCCGGGTCGCCGAGGTGGAGAACCCGAGCTGCGCGGTCAGATGGCCGACGCTGGCCGGTATCGGGATGGTCGAAAGCCACCACGGCACCTACCGGGGCGCCATGGTGACGCCGGACGGCGACGTCACCCCACCCATCCGGGGTGTGCAGCTGGACGGGACGTCGGGCAATCTGCACATCCCCGATACCGACGGCGGCCGCCTGGACGGGGACGCCCACCTGGACCGCGCGATGGGGCCGATGCAGTTCATCCCGGAGACCTGGGGTCATTTCGGGGTCGACGCCAACAACGACGGCAAGGTCGACCCGGACAATTTCGACGATGCCGCGCTGTCGGCGGCCGGCCTGCTGTGCTGGTACGGCAAGGATCTGTCCAGCCCGCGGGGCTGGATGAAGGCGCTCAAGGCCTATAACAACTCCGAGCAGTACGCGCGCGCGGTGCGGGACTGGGCGACCGCGTACGCGTCCGGCCACCCCCTCTGACACGCCGTCGCCAGGGTCAGGCTCTAGGCTCATGCAGGAACGCCAAGCACGCCCGATGTCGTATACAACGCCACAAGGAGTAGCCAGTGTCCATCATCGAGCAGGTTGGAGCCCGCGAGATCCTCGATTCGCGCGGCAATCCGACGGTCGAGGTCGAGGTGGCCCTGACCGACGGCACGTTCGCCAGGGCCGCGGTGCCGTCCGGTGCGTCGACCGGTGAGCATGAGGCGGTCGAGCTGCGTGACGGCGGTGCCCGCTACGGCGGCAAGGGCGTGCAGAAGGCCGTGGAGGCCGTGCTCGACGAGATCGCACCCACCGTGATCGGATTCAGCGCCGACGACCAGCGTCTCGTCGATCAGGCGTTGCTGGACCTGGACGGTACACCGGACAAGTCGCGGTTGGGCGCCAACGCCATCCTCGGTGTCTCGCTGGCCGTTTCGAAGGCCGCCGCGGAATCGGCCGGGCTGCCGCTGTTCCGCTATGTGGGCGGGCCGAACGCACACATCCTGCCGGTGCCGATGATGAACATCGTCAACGGCGGCGCCCACGCCGACACCGGGGTGGACGTGCAGGAGTTCATGGTCGCCCCGATCGGTGCGCCGTCGTTCAAGGAGGCACTGCGCTGGGGCGCCGAGGTCTACCACGCGCTCAAATCGGTCCTCAAGGAGCAGGGGCTGGCCACCGGCCTCGGCGATGAGGGCGGCTTCGCTCCCGATGTGGCCGGCACCAAGGCCGCGCTGGACCTGATCTCGTCGGCCATCGAGTCCACCGGTCTCAAGTTGGGTACCGATGTGGCGCTGGCGCTGGACGTGGCGGCCACCGAGTTCTACACCGAGGGCACCGGTTACGCCTTCGAGAAGGAAACCCGCACCGCCGAGCAGATGGCCGAGTTCTATGCCGGCCTGATCGAGTCCTACCCGCTGGTGTCGATCGAAGATCCGCTGTCCGAGGACGATTGGGACGGCTGGGTCGCGTTGACCACCGCGATCGGCGACCGGATCCAGCTCGTCGGCGACGACCTGTTCGTCACCAACCCGGAACGCCTCGAGGACGGTATCGAGAAGGGCGCCGCCAATGCGCTGCTGGTCAAGGTGAACCAGATCGGCACGCTCACCGAGACGCTGGACGCCGTGTCGCTGGCGCACAGCAGCGGCTACCGCACCATGATGAGCCACCGCAGCGGCGAGACCGAGGACACCACGATCGCCGATCTCGCGGTCGCGGTGGGCAGCGGCCAGATCAAGACCGGTGCCCCGGCCCGCAGCGAACGGGTGGCCAAATACAACCAGCTGCTGCGGATCGAGGAGACCCTCGGCGATGCCGCCCGCTACGCCGGTGACCTCGCGTTCCCTCGGCTCGAGGCCAAATAGCCGGCAGGCGGCCCACCCGATATGCCCGACCCGAAGCGGCGTTCCCCGGCCTCCAGACCCGGTAGGCCGGGTAAGGGTGGCGGGACGAACCGGCCGAAGGCCGGGCAGGCGCGGCGTCGGCTGAGCGAGGCCCGGTCCGCGCAGGCCGAGCCGGTCGCCGACGAGGACGTCACCACGGCGATCGCGGTCCAGGCCCAGCAACAGGCCGAGCTGGCCTCCGAGCAGCGGTTCGGTTCGGCCGCGCGCCGCGCGGCCATCCTGGCCGCGGTGGTGTGTGTGCTGACGCTGACCATCGCCGGGCCGGTCCGCACCTACTTCGCGCAGCGCACCGAGATGAAGCAGCTGCGGGCCAGCGAGCAGCTGCTGCGGGGCCAGATCGCCGAGCTCGAGCAGCAGAAGGTCAAGCTGGCCGACCCGGTGTTCGTCGCGGCCCAGGCCAGGGAGCGGCTCGGCTTCGTGATGCCCGGCGATACGCCGTATCAGGTGCAGCTGCCGCCGACCGCCGCGGTGCCTGCCGATCCGGGCGCACCCCTGCCCGGCTCGACGGTGCCCGCCGGTCAGCCCTGGTACACCTCGCTGTGGCACACCATCGCCGATCAGCCGCACGGGGTGACACCGACCATTCCACCGCTGCCCGCCCCGGGTGGTCCGCCCCCCGCGCCCGGTTCGACCGGCGGCCCGCCGCCCCCCGCTCCCGGTGGTTGACCCCGCCGACATCGAGGCCGTCGCGCGACAGCTGGGCCGTGAGCCGCGCGGGGTGCTCGAGATCGCCTACCGCTGCCCCAACGGTGAACCCGGTGTGGTGCGTACCGCGCCCCGATTGCCCGACGGCACACCGTTTCCCACGTTGTACTACCTGACCCATCCGGTGCTGACGGCGGCCGCGAGCCGGCTGGAGTCCTCGGGTCTGATGCGCGATATGACGCAACGGCTGCAGGAGGATCCGGAGTTGGCCGCGGCTTATCGGGCCGCACACGAGTCCTACCTCGCCGAGCGCGATGCGATCGAGTCGCTGGGCACCACGTTCAGCGGCGGCGGCATGCCGGACCGGGTGAAATGCCTGCACGTGGTGATGGCGCATTCGCTGGCAAAAGGCCCGGGGGTCAACCCTTTCGGAGATGAGGCGCTGGCAATCCTGGCCGGCGAACCCGCGATGGCCGGAATCCTGGAAGCTGAGGTGTGGTTGTGAACAGGGTCGGGGCAATTGATTGTGGCACCAACTCGATCCGGCTGCTGATCGCCGACGTGGTCGACGGCGGACTGGTCGATGTGCACCGCGAGATGCGGATCGTCCGGCTCGGGCAGGGCGTCGACGCGACCGGAGAGTTCGCACCGGAAGCGTTGGCCCGCACCGAATCCGCGTTGTCGGACTACGCGGAGATGATGATCGGGCACGGGGTGTCCGCGGTCCGGATGGTGGCCACCTCGGCCGCACGGGACGCCGGAAACCGCGACGAGTTCTTCGCGATGACGTCGCGCATTCTGGGCACGGTGGTGGGTGACGGGGCCGCGGCGGAGGTGATCACCGGCACCGAGGAGGCCGAGTTGTCCTTCCGTGGCGCCGTTGGCGAACTCGACTCCGGCACAGGTCCTTTCCTGGTCGTCGACCTGGGTGGCGGCTCGACCGAACTGGTGCTGGGGGCGGGCGGTGTGCAGGCCAGCTTCTCGGCCGATATCGGCTGTGTCCGGTTGACCGAACGGTGTCTGCACTCCGATCCGCCGACCGCCGCCGAGATCGCCGACGCCAGGGCGGTGGTCCGGGACGGGCTCGCCGATGCGCTGCGGGCCGTGCCGGTGGACGGGGCGCATACCTGGGTGGGGGTGGCCGGCACCATGACCACGCTCTCGGCGCTGGCGCAGGGCATGACCGAATACAATGCCGAGGCGATTCACCTGTCCCGCATAGGTTTCGGTGATCTACTGCGGGTCTGTGACGAGCTGATCGGGATGACAAAGGCCCAGCGGCTGGCCCTCGGGCCGATGCATCATGGCCGGGCCGATGTGATCGGCGGTGGTGCCATCATCGTCGAGGAGCTGGCCGCGGTGCTCGGTGAGCGGGCCGGCATCGACGAGCTGGTGGTCAGCGAACACGACATTCTCGACGGCATCGCGCTGTCGGTCGCGTCGCACTGATCGCCCGCGAGACTACGGACAAGACAACGGCCGAACGCGGAAGTCCGCGTTCGGCCGTTGCCGTGGTGTCTCGGGTCAGTTCGCCGGGCCGTGGCTGCTGACCGGAGCGGTGGTGGGCGCCGCAGGGGCCGGGACCACCGGGGTGGTCGGCTGGGTTCCGGCCGGGATCAGCGCAGGTTCGGCCGGCTGAGCCGGAGCTGCCGGAGCAGGCGGGACCGGAGCGGCCGGGGCCGGCTGGGCTGGTGCGGCCGGGGCCGGGGCACCGGCCGGGACGGCCTCGGTGCCTGCCGGAACCGGTGCCCCCTCGGCGGGCGCGATCGCGGTGGCGGCACTACCGGCACCGGCGGGCGCACCGGCAGGCACACCCTCGGCGATCGGGGTGCCGTGGGCGACCGGGGCCGGGGTGGCCTCGGTGCCCGCCGGCGGGACCTCGGTGGTCTCGGTGCCGACCGGGGTGGCGGCCGGGGTGCCCTCGGTAGCGGCGGGCAGGTCGGTGGCGCGGCTACCCGCACCGGCCGGGGTGGCGGCCGGAACTGCCTCGGTGCCGGCAGGTGCCGCGCCTGCGGGGGCCGCGGCGGGTGCCGGGGTCGTGGCGGCCGGGGCCGAGGCGACCGGCTGCGTGGCGGCCGGGGACGCCGAACGGCTCTGGCCGCTGCCGGCCGGGGCCGGGGCCGGGGCGGCCGGCTTGTCCCAGACCAGCAGGTCGCGACCGCCGGCGTTGTAGACGACGTTCGTCGGCTGTGGGCCGGTGACATCGAAATAGATCTTGCCGCTGGTCTTGTCACCCTGCGGGATGGTGGCCGGGTTGACCCCGTGCGGGCTGGGGACCTGGAACAGGGCCCGGTAGTTCTGGCCGTCGGCCGCGCGGACGTTGAAGTTGGACACGACCGGGGTGACCGAACCGTCGATCGCCTCATTGGTGGCGGTGAGCTCCCACAGCGTGCCGCGCACCGGGTAGTCGATGGTGTCGGTGCTGGGCTTGAGGTCGGCAACCGTCCAGCTGCCGTTGTCCAGCCGTGCCTGGCTGCCGACGGTTGCCGTCGTGACATCGCTCGCATCGCCGAGCGCGACGGGCGCGCTGGCGAGGATTCCCGCCGCGGCTGCAGCCGCGGCGGCCAGCACAGTGCTGGTGTTCGTGATCTTCAAGGCATTCACTCCTGAGTGGTCCGATAGACGGCAGGCCCCCGACAGTGGGGATGCCCACTTCATGCGAAGTTAGCAGTTTAAGAGGAACCTGTGAAACAAGAGGGCATAAATCACGCCATTGCGCGGTGGTGCTCCCTCACAGAGTGCACAGGGTGAACGCCAGGGCGGCCACGGTGGGAGTCCCGACGACCACGGCCGCCAGCGACAGTACCCGCGGGGCCCAGCGGGCGCGGCGCGGGGGACACATGAGTCGCAGCACCCGGTCGGTCACCGCGGTGCCCGCCGCGGCGAGCGCCCCGTCGGGCAGGCGCGTCCCGGTGCTCAGCGTGACGAGACCGGCCAGCAGCGGTCCACGACCGTGCGTGCGGGCGGCCGCGTCGTCGGCGCACATCTCCAGCAGCGGCGGGACCGACCGCGCGGCGGCGCGCATCAGGGGCAGCCGCGGCAGGGCCGCCGACATGGCGTTCAGCGTCGCGACGATGTGGTGATGGCGGCCCCGCAGATGGGCCCGTTCGTGGGACAGGACGGCGGCCAATCCGGCCGGGTTCAACAGGTCGAGGGCGCCGGTGGTGACGACGATGGCGCTGCGCCCGCGGCCGGCGACACAGTATGCCGCAGGCCGATCGGCGGTGATGGTGACGACGCCGTCGGGCCCGGTGGGCCTGCCGACGATCCGGACCGCCTCGGCATGTTCGTGGTTGCGGCCCCTGGTGCTGCGAAGTGCCGAGATGACCCGGTGGGCGGTGTGGATCGCCACCGTGGCGGTGAGGACGAGCAGCGCGGCGACGAAGGCCGTGGCGACGGCCGGCGGTAACGTCACCGCGCCGGCGATCCCCAGCGTTTCGACGCAGAACGTCAACGCGGTGTGGGTGATCAGGCTGTGCGCGGCCCCCACGATCAGGATCACCGACGCCGCCACCCAGGCGAACGACGCGGTGGCCACGGCCGCCAGCCAGCCGGCCACCGAGAGCCTCGGCGCCACGCCGGCCGAGATCGGGCCGGTGAGCAGTGCCGGCGCCAGCCAGCTCAGCGCCACCGCGTAGGCGAGCAGGAAGGTGACCGCGTTCATCGTGACCGCCCCTCGGTGAATCGGTTGAGCGCTTGGCGGAGCTTCGCCGAGTCGTCGTCGGCGATCTGCTCCAGGAAGAAGTTGAGGATCAGCTCGCTGTCACCGCCGGATTCGAACACCGTGCGCATGAGCTGAGCGGAGTGTTCCTCCCGGCTCATCACCGGCCGGTAGTGGTAGGCCAGCCCGACCTTCTCCCGCTGCAGCCAGCCCTTGCGGAACAGGTTGTCCATCGTCGACATCACCGTGGTGTAGGCGATCTGGCGCTTGGCGACGAGCTCATCGTGCACGCTGCGCACGGTCGAGGGCTCCGAACGCGACCACAGCACCTCCATCACCACGGCTTCGAGATCGCCGAATCCTTTTATGCCCATGCCCGTTACCGTCCGCCGAGGTGCGTATCCACTGTTGTGTCGATCCCGTGAGTCCAACCTATGTAGCGCGATAGTAGCTTCTCTGTTCCTTTCGGCGGCGACGCCACAACCGGGTCGACCGCCACCCGATCAGCGCGATCACCACGGCCAGGATCACGGTGGGGTCGCCGATGCCCGACGACAGCCGGCCCAGCCAGACCTGCAGGTCGTACTGGGCGTCGACGGTGAGCAGGCCGCCCAGGCCCGCGGTGCCGTCGGTGAACAGGAAGACCGCGCCGAGGCCGATGAAGACCGCCCCGGTGAGTAGCGAGGTGGTGTGGGTCTGCAGCGGGCCGAGACGCACCGGTCTGCCCCGCAACCAGGTCCGCCCGGAGAGGTTGAAGCGGTCCCACAGCCAGGCGAGCAGGAACAGTGGCGCGGCCATCCCCATGGCGTAGACCGCCATCAGCAGCCCGCCGTAGACCGGGTCGGCCCCCATCGCCGACATGGTCAGGACCGCGCCGAGCAGCGGCCCGGCGCAGAACCCGGCAAGCCCGTACACCGCTCCGAGCGCCAATACCGACACCGTGCCGGAGATGGTGATCCCGGCCGTCGCGCGTTGTGCGGCGGACACGCCGAATCCTTTGCCCAGCAAGGTCATCAGGCCGAAGCCGATCAGGATCAGCCCGCCGATCACGGTGACCTCACCGCGGTACCGCGTGATGACGCTGCCCAGCGCCCCGACGCCGGCGCCCAACGGCACCAGCACGATGCACAGGCCCAGCCAGAACGCGACGGTGCGGCGGACCAGGAGCTGGACCCGGTCGAAGGCGTAGGCGAAGAAGGACGGCAACAGCAGTGCCGAACACGGGCTGAGCAGCGAGGCCAATCCGCCGAGGAAGGCACCGAACAGTCCGATGCCGCTCACCGGCCGGCCAATGCCAGGTCGATGGCGCGCACGAACTCGTCGGTCGGCTGCGCACCGAGCATCGGCACGTCATCGATCAGGAATGCCGGGGTGCTGGGCACGCCGAGGCCGGTGCCCTGTGCCAGATCGGAATTGATCGCGGCATCGAAGGTGGTTCCCGTCATCCCGGCGGTGAATCGGTCGATGTCGGCGACACCGGCCTGCCTGGCGAATTCGACCAGATCGGTTTCGGTCAGCTCCGCCTTCGACCGCTCCGGTGCGGCCGCGTACACGGCGCGGTTGAACTCCCAGAATCTGCCCTGCTCGGCGGCCGCGCGTCCGGCCCTGGCGGCCACCATCGACTGCGGTCCGAAGATCGGGAAATCCCGCCACTCGATGCGCAGCAGGCCCGCCTCGACGTAGCGTTCGACGAGTTCGTGCTCGGTGTCGCGGCTGAACTTGCCGCAGAACGGGCATCGGTAATCGGAGAACTCCACCAGGGTCACGGGTGCGTCGGGGTCACCCAACGCCAGTGGGTCGCCGGGCGGTCGGTGCTCCGCCCGGGCATGGTCCGGACCGGTGCCGTCGGGCGCCGGAGCCGCCGCCGACGGCACCGCGGCGGGGGCCGCGGTGGCGGCGTCGTGGTCGGGGTGGGTCACCAGGTAGGCGATGAGCGCGGCCGCGATGACGACAAGGCCCCCGATGAAGATGAGGTCCTTGCTGACGCTTTCTCGCCGTCCGGTCACCGTGCGCCTCCATGCTAGCCTGATCTACGTATCTACGCCGTAGGTACGTATTCAGTTCTAACACACCGCGCCGCCGGAGGGTTGGAGGCATCTGTGACATCGGTGAGATCACGCCAGAAACACTCGGCCCCAATTCAATCGGTGCTCTGGCCGGTGCTCGTCGCCGTCGTTGCCGCCGGCGCCCTGCTCGGCCACGGCCGCACTTACACCCTGGCCACCTCGACTCAGGAGCGGCCCCGGGTCAGCTTCACCGCGACTTCGGGTGCCGAACTCGTCGACGGTGCGACGTACGGTGTCGGCACCGTGATCGTGGCCGGCTTCGGCGAACCCGTCGCCGACCGGGCCGCCGCGGAAAGGCTGCTCTCGGTCAAAACCGTTCCACCCGTTGACGGTTCCTGGTATTGGATGGACAACCGGCATGCTCATTGGCGGCCGCAGAGCTACTACGGTCCGGGCACCAGGGTCGTCGCGACCGCCGACGCCGACCCGGGCAGCCGGGTGTCGTTCCGCATCGGCGAGTCCCACGTATCCGTCGCCGACGACGCCACCAAGCAGATCCGCGTCTACCGCAACGGTGAGCTGGTCCGGACCATGCCGACCTCCATGGGTATGGGTGGGTCGGAAACTGTTGCCGGAAAAAACATTTCGTTCTGGACTCAACCTGGCGTCTACACGGTGATGGACAAGGCCGACCCGGTCGTGATGGATTCGTCCACCTACGGGCTGCCGGTCGATTCCCGGCTGGGCTACAAGCTGACGGTCAGCAACGCGGTGCGCCTGACCAGCAGCGGGATCTATGTCGACCAGCTCGACAGCACGGTCTGGGCGCAGGGCACGACCAACACGTCGCACGGATGTCTGAACATCAACGCCGACAACGGGCGATGGTTCTACGAATTCTCCCGCCCCGGGGACGTGTTCGAGGTCCGCAACACCGGTGGCACACCGCTGCCGGTCTGGCAGAACGGCGACTGGGGCCTGCCATGGGAGCAATGGCTGGCCGGCAGCGCGCTGCGGTAGCGCGCCGCCGGGGCGTGATGCGATCAGGTCTCGATCACCCGGGTGACATAGGGCGTCATCCCCGAGAGGCGTACCGGGGAAACCTTCACCGGTACCCCGGTCTGCTGGGCTTCGATCATCCGGCCGCTCCCGAGGTAGATGGCCTCGTGCTGGCTGCCGCCGGGACCCCAGAACAACAGGTCTCCTCTCCTGGCCCGGGTCCGGTCGACATGCCTGCCCGCGTTGTACTGGTCGCCGGACCATCGCGGGAGCAGGATCCCGGCGCCGGCGAATGCGAAGCGGGTCAACCCGGAACAGTCGAAGCCGACGGTGCCCGCCCCGGAATCGATGCCCTTGCTCGGCCCGGTCACACTCCCGCCGCCCCACGAGTACGGCACGCCGATCTGGGTGCCTGCCCGCCGGATGACGTATTCGATCGCCTGCGGGCCGTAGACCCGGCGCGTGCGCAGCGCGCCGGCGTTGGCCGAGGGATCGTCGATGATGCCAAGGCCGCCAAGGAATTTGCGCCCAAGTTCCAGTGTGGTCTCGGTGGCGACCCTGGTCGCATTGAGTGAGGCGCCCGCGACCGCCAACGGATCGCCGGGGGCTCCGGCGCTGGGGCGGCGGGGCAGCAACGGATCCCATTGATCGGGGTCGGCGTTCGCGGTCGGGGCCGAGATGCCGATCGCCAGTTGGGTCATGACGACACATCCGATGCGGATGACTTCCCGGCGACGCACAGCTGACCTCCACGGCATAGCTACGTAGTTACTACGTACGTATATTGACCGTAGACTCTCGGATCGTCATCGCGCCAGCTTCACCGGGTCTCGCTTTGACAACAACATCCGAGCCCCGATCGATACCGTCGGGTTCAGCCGGCCAGCGAAAGCCCCGCCGCCACGGCGAATCCCAGTACGGCGGCCAGCCCCGCGTTCTCCCTGGCCTTGTCGGTGGCCTCGGGGATCATCGAGCCCACCAGCATGACCAGCAGTGCGCCCGCGGCGAATCCGTTGATGCCGCCCTGCAGCGCGGTGCCCGCGACCTGCTGCAGGGCGAAGCCGCCGACGGTGGCCAGTGCGCAGAGCGCCGCGATCGCGGTCCAGCCGGCGAGGATGTGCCGCACCGGATGTCCGGCGGCCCGCATATCACTGGCCGACCCGATCGATTCCGGCAGGTTGGACACGAAGATCGCCACCAGCAGCGCCACGCTCACCCCGGCGCCGCCGGCGATGCCGATGCCCAGCACCGCCTGTTCGGGAATGCCGTCGAGGAGCGCCCCGAGCAACAGTGGCAGGCCCGCCGTGCGTCCCCCGTTCCCGCCACCCATCCGGTCGACGGCGGTATCGGCGAGGTAGAAAGCGATGGCGCCGACGGCCAGGCCGAGGGCCACCGACAGCGCACCGCTGGCCCGGAATCCCTCCTCGGCCAACTCGAACGAGATGCTGGAGATCAGCGCACCGGCGCCGAAACCGAGAACCACGCCGACGAATCGACGGTTCCAGTCGCGCAGCACGCCTGCGACAGCGCCGAGAACCAGTGAGGACGCGGCGAGCAGGCCCCATGACAGTGCAGCGAGCACAGGCCGAGCATACGGGTGACAAGCGCGAAAAAGCCCGATCGATCGGTGTGATCGATGGGCTGGGAGTCTGGGATGGTGACCTGCCGCGGGTTGCCCGGCGGCAGGTCACCTACGGCGTCAGCGCCGTGCGTTGCAGTTCGGGGGGTTACCGCAATGGTGGCCGCCGTCGCATGCGTTGCAGTGGCAGGTACAGGACCCCTTCAATGGGAGAGTTACGCGCATCGTTGTTCAACTCCTTAGCTGTCCGAACGGCACCGGTGACCCGGTAGCAAATTGCCGGACGTGGCGAGATATCAACATATGACTATTTCACAATAGTTCGGCTCGCACCGAAAATAAAGGCGTTGGGCAATCGTGGGGGTATTGGCGCGGTGCGGTCGGCCACGATTGTCGGGTCGGTGAACTACGGGTGAATCTCTTTGCCCAGCACAGCTTCTGGTATTACGCCGGGGTGTCCCTGGCGCCGAGCCGGAGATGCTCGATATGGTAGACCGCCTCGTCGAGGAGTTGTGCGACGTGGTTGTCGTAGAGCCGGTAGACGATGTTGCGTCCGGACCGGTCACCGGCCACCAGGCCGAGCGCCCGCAATAACCGTAGCTGGTTGGACACCGCGGGTTGCTCCATTCCGACGGCCGCGGACAGGTCGGTCACCGAGCACGGCGATTCCCGCAGCCGGGTAAGGATCAGCAACCGGTTGGGGGAGGCGAGGGCCTGCAGGGTCTCGGCGACCTTGGCCGCCGAGGTGGCATCGAGGGATGCCGCCGGCGGGCGCCCATCCACTCCGTGACCCATGCCGTCCATTCAAACATGGGAGGCAAGTGGGGATTGATACATTTCAATCTCTACATGTATAAAGATATGCGTTCGTACATCTCGCAGCCCGAAGGGACCCTCGATGACCGCCTTGGTCAGCTCACCGGTCGCCGCATCGGCCACCGGGCGGCCATCGGGCCGCAGGCTCGCCTGGTTGTGGTCGGTGAGCTCGGTACGCTGGGCGGCCGCCGCGCTGGCGCTGTTCCTCCTCGGGCTGACCGGGCAACTCGCGGGCGCTCCGGAACCGGTGTGCTGGGCGCTGTACCTGGCCTGCTACGCCGTCGGTGGCTGGGAACCCGCGTTGGCGGGGCTGCGGGCGCTGCGAGGGCGGACCCTCGACGTGGATCTGTTGATGATCGTCGCGGCGATCGGTGCCGCGGCCATCGGGCAGGTGTTCGACGGGGCCCTGCTGATCGTCATCTTCGCGACCTCGGGCGCGCTGGAGGACGTCGCGACCACCCGCACCGAACGGTCGGTGCGCGGCCTGCTCGATCTGGCCCCGGCCGAGGCGACCCGGCTCGGCGCCGACGGCGCCGAACACGCCGTCGCCGCTGCCGATCTGCGGCCTGGCGACGACATTCTGGTCCGGCCGGGGGAGCGGATCCCGGCCGACGGCACCGTCACTGCCGGGGCATCCGACGTCGATCAGTCCTCGATCACCGGGGAACCGTTGCCCGCCGCCAAACAGGTCGGCGTCGAGGTGTTCGCGGGCACCCTCAACGGCTCGGGGGCGTTGCGGATCGCCGTCACCCGCGATCCGTCGCAGACCGTGGTCGCCCGCATCGTCGCGTTGGTGGCACGGGCGTCGGCGACCAAGGCCGCGACCCAGTTGTTCATCGAAAAGGTCGAACAGCGCTACTCGGTGCTGGTGGTGCTGGCCACCCTGACGCTGTTCCTGGTGCCGATGCTGGCGGGCGCTGATCTGCGGTCCACCCTGCTGCGGGCGATGACGTTCATGATCGTGGCCTCGCCGTGCGCGGTGGTGCTGGCCACCATGCCGCCGCTACTGTCGGCCGTCGCCAACGCCGGCCGCCACGGCGTCCTGGTGAAGTCCGCGGTCGCCATGGAACGGCTGGCCGACACCTCCGTGGTGGCCTTCGACAAGACCGGAACGCTGACCGTGGGCATCCCGCAGGTCTGCCGCGTGGTCCCGCTGGACGGTCGCGACGTACTCGAAACAGCCTCTGCGGCGGAGTATTTCAGTGAGCATCCGGTGGGCCGGGCGATCGTCGCCGAGGCTGGGGCGCGCGGGATACCCGTGCCGGAGGCCACCGGCTTCAGCGCCTTGCCCGGTCGCGGGGTGCGGGCCACGGTGGCCGGTGCGATCGTCGAGGTGCTCAGCCCGTCCGCCTACCGGGGGCCCGACATCGCGGCCGTGCGTGAGATCGAAGAGGACGGCGGTACCGCCGTCGTCGTCACGGTGGCCGGTGCGGCGGTCGGGGTGCTCGGCCTGACCGACCGGGTCCGCCCCGCCGCCGGGCCGGTGGTGGCCCGGCTGTCCGCACTCACCCCGCATCCGCCGGTGCTGCTCACCGGTGACAACGAACGCGCCGCCGACCGGATCGGGCGCAACATCGGCATCGGCGATGTGCGGGCCGGGCTACTGCCGGACCGAAAAGCGGCCGTGGTGCGCGGACTTGAGGACGAGGGTCGACGGGTGCTGATGGTCGGCGACGGCGTCAACGACGCACCGGCCATGGCGGCCGCGCACACCTCGGTGGCGATGGGCCGCTCGGGTGCCGACCTGACGGTGCAGACCGCCGACGTCGTCACCATCCGCGATGAGCTCGACGCCGTGCCTGCCGTGCTCGCGCTGGCTCGGCGGGCCCGCCGGATGGTCATCGCCAACCTGGTGATCGCGGCGACCGTCATCACGGTGCTGGCCGCCTGGGATCTGTTCGGGCACTTGCCATTACCGCTGGGCGTCGCCGGCCATGAGGGGTCGACCATCCTGGTGGCGCTCAACGGTCTGCGGCTGCTGGGCAACCGGGCCTGGCACCGCGCCTCGCGTCCGTAGCGCCCGCATCTTTCTCCGCGAGCAGACACAAACCTGACCCATTTCACGCGAAAAGGGGCAGTTTTATGTCTGCTCGGCAGAAGAAATCAGCGCTGCAGCACGGACTTGAGCGCCTCGAGCACCGACGGATCCTCGATCGTGGAGGGCACCGGCTCCTCACGGCCGTCGGCGATACCGCGCATGGTCTTGCGCAGGATCTTGCCGGACCGGGTCTTGGGTAGGGCCGCCACCACGTCGACGGTCTTGAAAACCGCTACCGCACCGATGTTCTCCCGCACCGCGGCGACCAGCTCGGCGGACAGGCCGTCGGGCGACGCGCCGGACTTGAGCACCACGAATCCGCGCGGCACCTGTCCCTTGACCTCATCGGAGACCCCGATCACCGCGCACTCGGCCACCGCGGGGTGCTCGGCCAGCACCGCCTCGATGGACCCGGTGGACAGCCGGTGCCCGGCCACATTGATGACGTCGTCGGTACGTCCCATCACGAACAGGTAGCCGTCGGAGTCCAGGTATCCGCCGTCACCGGTCAGGTAGTGGCCCGGAAACGCCGAAAGATAGGACGCCACATAGCGATCGTCGGCACCCCACAGCGTCGGCAGGGTGCCCGGCGGCAGCGGCAGCTTGATGCAGATCGCGCCCTCCTCGCCGGTATCGCACACCGAACCGTCCGGACGCAGCACCCGCACGTCGTATCCGGGCATCGGCACGGTCGCCGACCCTGGCTTGACCGGCATGGCCTGCACACCCATCGGGTCGGCGGCGATGGCCCACCCGGTCTCGGTCTGCCACCAGTGGTCGATGACCGGGACACCGACATGGTCGGCCGCCCAGTGATAAGTGTCGGGGTCCAGCCGCTCGCCGGCCTGGAACAGATACTTGAGCGAGGACAGGTCGTAGCGGCCGATGTGGGTGCCGTCGGGATCCTCCTTCTTGATCGCCCGGATCGCGGTGGGCGCGGTGAACAGCACCTTGGCCTTGTGCTCGGAGGCAACCCGCCAGAACGCCCCGGCGTCGGGTGTGCCGATCGGTTTGCCTTCGTAGAGAATGGTTGTCGCACCGAGCAACAGCGGTGCGTAGACGATGTAGGAGTGCCCGACGACCCATCCGACGTCGGAGGCGGCCCAGTACACGTCGCCGGGTTCGACGTCGTAGATGTAGCGCATGCTCCACAGCAGGGCCACCGCATGCCCGCCGTTGTCGCGGACGATGCCCTTCGGTTTGCCGGTGGTGCCCGAGGTGTAGAGCACATACAGCGGGTCGGTCGCGGCGACCGGCACCGGGTCGGCGGGCGCCGCACCGGCCACCAGCTCGGCCCAGTCGTGGTCGCGTCCCTCGATCAGCTCACACGGCCCCTGCTCACGCTGCAGGATGACGCAGGCCCGCGGCTTGTGCTCGGCCAGCTCGAGCGCGGTGTCGAGCATCGGTTTGTATTCGACGACCCGGGTCGGCTCGACCCCGCAGGATGCGCTGACCACGACGACCGGACGGGCGTCGTCGATGCGCGCGGCGAGCTCGTGGGCGGCGAACCCGCCGAACACCACCGAATGGACCGCGCCCAGCCGGGCGCAGGCCAGCATCGCGATGACGGCCTCCGGGACCATCGGCAGGTAGATGACCACCAGATCGCCCTTGCCGACCCCGAGCCCGCGCAACGCCCCGGCGAACCGGGCGGTGGCGTCGCGCAGCTCGCGGTAGGTGTAGCTGCGCTGAGTCCCGGTGACCGGCGAATCGTAGATCAGGGCCGCCTGCTCACCCCGGTCGTCGACATGCCGGTCGAGGGCGTTGACGCAGGTGTTGAGCTCGCCGTCGGGGAACCAGCGGTAGAACGGCGGGTTGGAGTCGTCGAGGATCCGCTGCGGCTCGCGGGTCCAGGTCACCGCCTTGGCGGCGTCGGCCCAGAAGGTGGCCGGGTCGTTGATGCTGGCGTCGAAGAGGGCGCGATAACCGGACATACGCAAACCGTAATGTGCGTCACATGCAACGTTCGTGCAACCTGGCAAAAAGCTGCGAATCGCCGGAGCCCGGGCACGCCCCGCAATTCTCCCCGCGAGCAGACATAAAACTGCCCTTCTCCGGCCGAAAATGGGCAGTTTTATGT